>JBMOMI010000345.1:0-4190 GCA_049325235.1 Actinomycetota bacterium
CGGGGACGGGTCCAGGGCGTCGGGTTCCGCTGGTGGACCCGGGCCCAGGCGCTCGAGCTCGGGCTCGTCGGCCACGTCCGCAACCTCGACGACGGCCGGGTGGAGGTGGTGGCCGAGGGCCCGCGGCACGCGGTGGAGGCGCTCCTGCAGCGCCTGGAGGGCGCGGACGTCCGGGGCCGGCCGGGCCGCGTCACCGGGGTCGCGGTCCGGCTCACCGAAGCGACCGGGCGACCGGGAGGCTTCGAGGAGCGGTGACGACCGCATCTCGCGCGCGTACTGTCGAGGTGTGGCGCTGCCGACCGGCACGGTCACGTTCTGGATGTCGGACATCGAGGGGTCGACCCGGCTGCTCGCCGACTTGGGGGACCGCTACGCGGACGTCCTCGCCGCCCACCACGACCTCGTCCGGGGGGCGGTGGCCGCGCACGAAGGTGTCGAGGTCTCCACCGAGGGCGACTCCTTCTTCTGCGTCTTCTGCCGGCCGGGCGACGCCGTGGCAGCTGCGGTGGACGTCCAGCGGGCGCTCGCGGCGCAGTCGTGGCCGCACGGGGACCGGCTGCGGGTACGGGTCGGGGTGCACGTCGGGGCCGGCGTCGTCGCCAGCACCGGGTACGTCGGGCTCGACGTGCACCGCACCGCCCGGGTCAGCGCAGCCGGCCACGGCGGTCAGGTCCTGCTCACGGCGCCCACCCGGGCGCTGGTCGAGGGCCAGCTACCCGAGGGGGTGTCCACCCTCTTCCTTGGACCTCATCGCCTCAAGGACCTGGACGCTCCAGAGCTGCTCTACCAGCTCGTCGTGGACGGACTGGAGGCCCGGTTCCCGCCGCTGCGCAGCCTCGAGGCGCCGGCCTACGACCTGCCGACGGCCCGTTCCGCGTTCGTCGGACGCTCGAGGGAGCTGGCCGACCTGCAGCGGCTGGTGGGGGAGCACCACCTGGTGACGCTGACCGGTCCCGGCGGGGTGGGCAAGACCCGGCTGGCTCTGCGGCTGGCCGCCCATGTGTCGGGCTCGTACCCCGGAGGCGTCGTCTTCGTGCCGCTGGCCGGCGTCCGCGACGCGGCGCTCGTGCCGGACGAGGTCGCCCGCGCGCTCGCGCTGCCGGTGGGCCGCTACACCGGGCCGGACGGCGTCCGCAGGCTCGGCGATCAGCTCGCAGGCCGCCGCCTCCTCCTGGTGCTGGACAACCTCGAGCAGCTGCTCGCCGGGGCATCGCACGTGGGGGCGCTGCTGGACGCCGCCCCCGGCGCGACGGTGGTGGCCACCTCCCGGGCCCCGCTGCGGCTGCGGGACGAGCAGGAGTACCCGGTGGAGCCGCTCGCGGTCCCGCGGACCACCCGTCTGAGCGTCGATGAGCTGCTCGAGCACGACGCGGCCCGCCAGTTCCTGGACCGGGCGCGAGCGGTCCGACCCGGCCTGGAGCTCTCGGCCTGCGACGTCGAGCCAGTGGTGCGCATCCTGTCCGCGGTCGACGGCCTGCCCCTGGCGGTGGAGCTCGCGGCCGCGCGGGTGCGCTCGCTGAGCCTGCCCGAGATCGCCGACCGGCTCGGCCGCCGCCTCGCGTTCCTGCGCGGTGGGCCCCGTGACCTGCCGCAGCGCCAGCAGACGATCCGGGACACGCTGCGGTGGAGCTACGACCTGCTGGACCCGCCGGCCCGGTACCTGCTCGAGGTGCTCGCCGTCTTCCCGGGTGGGGTGACACTGGGAGCCCTCGACGCCGTCGCGACCGTTCGTCTGCCTGCCGACGACGTGCTCGAGGCCGTCGAGCAGCTCGTCGACCAGAGCATGCTGCACCGCTCGGTGGACCGCAGTGACCGCTACCGCACGCTCTCGGTGGTGCGGGAGCTCGCCGCCGAGCTGCTGGAGGCCTCCGGGCAGGCTGAGCCGGTGCGTCGCCGCCACGCCGAGTGGCTCACCGGGCTCGTGGAGCGCACGGCGCCCCTGCTGACGGCCGACCTCCAGGCCGAGGGGCTCGAGGCGTTGCGCGCGGAGCACGACAACCTCCGGGAGGGCCTGCAGTGGGCGGTGACCGCAGACCCGGGGATGGCTGCCCGGATGGCGTGCGGTCTGTGGCGCTACTGGCAGATGCGGGGGCACCTGGCCGAGGGTCGGGCCGTGCTCGAACAGCTCCTCACCCAGCTGCCGGAGCGCACCGCCGCCCGGGGACGGGTGCTGTCCGCTCTGGGCGGCATCGCGTACTGGCAGCACGACCGGTCGGCCACGCGGGCGGCGTACGCCGAGGCGGTGGACGTCTACACGGAGCTGGACGATGCGCACAGCCTGGCCGGTGCCCTGTACGACCTGGTGTTCCCGGTGGGGCAGGCCGGCGACGTCGACGAGGCCGACCAGCTGGCGCAGCGCAGCGGCGCTCTGTACGCGGAGCTGGGCGACGAGGACGGCGTGGCGCGCAGCGTCTGGGCCCGGGGGACCATCGCCGTCAACGCCGGGCGCGACGAGGACGCCGAGACGCTGCTGACCGAGGCGGTGCGCCGATTCCGGCAGCTGAACGACGTGTACTACCTCGGGTGGGGGCTGCGCATGCTGGGGCTGACTCGGCTGCGGCAAGGGCGGGCCGCGGCGGCCCGGGAGGTCCTCGACGAGAGCATGCGTATGTTCGCGCCGGCCGGCGACACGTCCGCGGTCGTGCTGCACCTGGCGGACTTCGCGAGCCTGGCGGCGCTGGAGGGGGACGTGCCACGCGCCCTGAGGCTGGCCGGTGCCCAGCGCGCCCTCCAGCGGGCGACGGGGACCCACCTGGCGGACTGGACGATCAACCGCGTCCCGGCGCTGGCCGACCTGCTCGCCCGGACCGGACCGGCCGAGGAGGCGCTGCTCGCCGAGGGCGCCGGGATGGACCTGGACGCGGCGGTCCGCTACGCGCTCGACGGCTGACCGCGCGTACTGTCGAGGTGCGGCGCTGCCGACCGGCACAGTCACGTTCTGGATGTCGGACATCGAGGGGTCGACCCGACTTCGCCGACCACCACGCCGTGGTCCGGGAGGCGGTAGGGCGCCACGGTGGTCACGAGGTGTCCACCGAGGGCGACGGGTTCTTCTGGGTCTTCGCGGACGCCGCCTGCGCGGTGGCCGCAGCCGTCGACGCGCAGCGGGCACTCGCCGCGGCCCACTGGCCGGACGGCGTCTCCGTCGTGTTCCTCGGGCCCCACCGACTCGAGGACCTGGACGCGCCGGAGCTGCTGTACCAGCTCGTCACCGCCGACCTGGAGCCGCGGTTCCCGCCGCTGCGCAGCCTGGAGACCCCGCCTGCTCGGCCTGACCCGGCTGCCCCAGGTGCAGCCGGTCGAGGCGAGCCGCTGCCGACTACGACGTCAACCGCGTCCCCGGCCTCGAGGCGCTGCTGGCTGATCCGGTGCCGGACGCGGACAGGCTCCTGGCCGAGGGTGCCGCGATGGACGTCGACGCGGCCGTGACGTACGCGCTCGACGGCTGAGCCACCAGCCGGCCGCCGACGACCTCGAGCACCTCGTCGACGTCGTCCAGGCCGGTGAGCCGGTGCGTCACCACGACGAGGCTGCGGCCGGTCCGGCGGCAGGCGGCCACCAGGTCACGGACCAGCGCGTCGGCCGTCGCCGGGTCGAGGTGCTCGGTCGGCTCGTCGACGAGCAGGGTCCGTGCACCGGTGAGCAGGGCCCGGGCCACGAGCAGGCGGCGCCGCTCGCCGCCCGACAGGTCCGTCCCGCCGGGCGCCAGCACCGTCTCGAGCCCGGCCGGCAGCGACGCCAGCCACGGCCCCAGCCCCGCGGTCTGCACCGCGTCGACCAGCACGTCGTCCGTCACCGCGCCGGCGGCCACGCGCAGGTTCTCGGCGACCGTCGTCCCGAAGACGTGGGCGTCCTCGGCGGTGAGGTGGACGGCGCGCCGCAGCGCGGCGGGATCGAGGTCGGCGAGGTCCGTGCCGTCCAGCGTGACCCGGCCGCGCCGGGGAGGCAGCAGCCCCGCGAGCGTCAGCAGCAGCGTGCTCTTGCCCGAGCCGCTGGCGCCCGTGACGGCGACGACGGTGCCGGGTGGCAGGCACAGGTCGACGCCGGTCAGGGCAGCGGGCCGTCCCGGCCACCCGGCGCAGACGCCGTCGGCGGCCAGCGCCCACGGGCCGTTCTCGTCCGGCCGCGTGGTGCCGCGTGCCGGTGCGCCAGGGCCGTCGAGCACCGCCACCAGCCGGCGCGCCGCGTCG
>JBMOMI010000346.1:0-4188 GCA_049325235.1 Actinomycetota bacterium
CGACGGCGCGGACGTCGTCCAGGAGCCGGTGGACCAGCCCTACGGCGTCCGGGACTGCGCCGTCCGCGATCCGGCCGGCAACCTCGTGCGGATCGAGGAGCGGCGCTGAGCCCGACGTCGCCTGCCCCGCCTCGGTCGCGCGCCCAGCGGCGCCGCGACACGGAGGACCGGCTCGTCCACGACGTCGACCTCTGGGTGGCCAGCGCCTCGGCGGACGGCGGAGTGCACCTGGTGCCGCTCTCGTTCCACTGGGACGGCGAGACGCTGTTGCTGGCCACGCCGACGGCCAGCCGGACCGCCAGGAACCTGGTCGCCACGGGCACCGTGCGGCTGGGGCTCGGCGACACCCGTGACGTGTCCCTCATCGACGGCGACGTCGAGGTCCTCGAGCTGGGTGCGTTGCCGGGGGAGCGGGTCGAGCTGTTCGTCGCCCACGCCGGCTTCGACCCGCGCGGGCTTCCCGAGCCGTACGCGTGGTTCCGGGTCACGCCACGCCGCGTCCAGGCGTGGCGAGAGGTGGACGAGCTGCCCGACCGCGAGATCATGCGCGACGGCCGCTGGGTGGTGTGAAGTCCAGGCGATGGAGAGGCGATGAGCACGGTTTCGACTGCGACGACGACGACGGGAGCGGGACATCCCGCCGACGGCCACTCGCTGATCCGCGTGCACGGGGCGCGTGAGAACAACCTCGAGGACGTGAGCCTCGAGATTCCGAAACGCCGGCTCACCGTCTTCACCGGCGTCTCCGGCTCGGGCAAGAGCTCGCTCGTGTTCAGCACGATCGCAGCGGAGTCACAACGGCTGATCAACGAGACCTACAGCGCGTTCGTGCAGGGCTTCATGCCCACGCTGGCAAGGCCGGACGTCGACGTCCTCGAGGGCCTGACCACCGCGATCGTCGTCGACCAGGAACGGATGGGCTCCAACCCCCGATCCACCGTGGGTACCGCCACCGACGCGGGCGCGATGCTGCGCATCCTCTTCAGCAAGCTCGGGACGCCGCACATCGGCGGCCCGAACGCCTTCTCCTTCAACGTTCCTACCGTGAGGGCCAGCGGGGCGATCACGGTGGAGCGAGGGAACAAGACGAAGGCCGAGAAGGCCACGTTCAACCGGCTCGGCGGGATGTGCCCGCGGTGCGAGGGCATGGGCTCGGTCACCGACTTCGACCTGTCGGCCCTGTACGACGACTCCAAGTCGCTGGCCGAGGGAGCGCTCACGATCCCCGGCTACAGCATGGACGGCTGGTACGGCCGCATCTTCCGTGGCGCCGGGTTCGACATGGACAAGCCGATCCGCGCGTACACCAAGAAGGAGCTCCACAAGCTGCTCTACGGGGAGCCGACGAAGATCAAGGTGGACGGGGTGAACCTCACCTACGAAGGTGTCATCCCCAAGATCCAGAAGTCGATGCTGTCCAAGGACGTCGACGCGATGCAGCCGCACGTGCGCGCCTTCGTCGAGCGGGCAGTGACGTTCACGACCTGCCCCGACTGCGACGGCACCCGGCTCAGCCCTCAGGCGCGGTCGTCGAGGATTCGGGGCAAGAACATCGCCGACCTCTGCGCGATGCAGATCAGCGACCTGGCCGAGTGGGTCCGCGAACTCGACGAGCCGTCCGTCGCGCCGTTGCTGGCCGGGCTGGCGCACCTCCTCGACGCCTTCGCGGAGATCGGGCTGGGCTACCTCTCGCTCGACCGGCCGGCGGGCACGCTGTCCGGGGGAGAGGCACAGCGCACCAAGATGATTCGTCACCTCGGCTCGGCGCTCACCGACGTCACCTACGTCTTCGACGAGCCGACGGTAGGCCTGCACCCTCACGACGTCCAACGGATGAACGAGCTGCTGCTGCGGCTGAGGGACAAGGGCAACACCGTGCTCGTCGTGGAGCACGAGCCGGAGACGATCGGGATCGCCGACCACGTCGTCGACCTCGGTCCCGGCGCAGGAACGGCCGGGGGCTCGGTCTGCTTCGAGGGCACCGTGGAGGGGCTGCGGGGGAGCGGCACCGTCACCGGCCGCCACCTGGACGACCGGGCCGGTCTCAAGGAGTCGGTGCGGACGCCGTCCGGTGTCCTGGAGGTCCGCGGCGCCTCGACCAACAACCTCCGAGACGTCGACGTCGACATCCCGCTCGGGGTGCTCTGTGTCCTCACCGGTGTCGCCGGCTCCGGCAAGAGCTCGCTCGTCGACGGATCGGTCGCCGGCCGGGACGGTGTCGTCGTGATCGACCAGGGCGCGATCCGCGGTTCGCGTCGGAGCAACCCGGCGACGTACACCGGCCTGCTCGATCCCGTCCGCACGGCGTTCGCAAAGGCCAACGGCGTCAAGCCGTCGCTGTTCAGCTTCAACTCCGAGGGCGCCTGCCCCACCTGCGCCGGCGCGGGCGTCATCTACACCGACCTCGGCATCATGGCCACCGTCGAGTCCACGTGCGAGGACTGCGAGGGACGGCGGTTCCAGCCAGCCGTGCTCGAGTACCACCTCGGCGGACGGAGCATCGCCGACGTGCTCGCGATGTCGGTGGCCGAGGCGGAGTCGTTCTTCGCCGGCGGCGAGGCACCGACGCCGGCCGCCCACCGCGTCCTGGACCGGCTCGCCGACGTCGGCCTCGGCTACCTGATGCTCGGCCAGCCGCTGTCGACGCTGTCCGGCGGCGAGCGGCAACGACTCAAGCTGGCCACCCAGATGGGCCAGAAGGGAGACGTCTACGTCCTCGACGAACCGACCTCCGGCCTGCACCTCGCCGACGTCGACCAGCTGCTCGGGCTGCTCGACCGGCTCGTCGACTCAGGGACGTCGGTCATCGTCATCGAGCACCACCAGGCGGTCATGGCGCAGGCCGACTGGATCGTCGACCTCGGTCCCGGGGCGGGGCACGACGGTGGCCGGGTCGTCTTCGAGGGCACACCGGCCGACCTGGTCGCGGCTCGCACCACGCTCACGGGAGAGCATCTCGCGGCCTATGTCGGCACCTGACGGCCGGTCAATCCCGCGCGGCGAGGCCGAGGCGGGTTCCCTTCGTGCGCAGTATCCGCTCGGCGTGGTGGTCGACCGGCCCTCGGCGTGGCCCGACCGATGACTCTTCCGCGCCGTGCTGGTCTGTACATGCCGAGGACCGACTCATGAGGAGGCTGACGCCGTGCGGAAACTGACCTTCGGCATGAACGTGAGCCTGGACGGCTACATCGCCGCGCCCGGCGACGACATCGGCTGGAGCGTGCCGAGCGACGAGCTGTTCCAGTGCTGGTCCGACCGGGTGGGTGCGACGGGCCTGGCGCTGTACGGGCGCAAGCTGTGGCAGACGATGAGCTCCTACTGGCCAACCGCCGACCAGCAGCCTGGCGCTACACCGGCGGAGATCGAGTTCGCCCGCCGCTGGCGGGACATGCCGAAGGTGGTGTTCTCCTCGACGACCAGCAGGGTCGACTGGAATACCCGCCTGGTCACCGGCGACGCGGTCACCGAGATCACCCGGCTCAAGGCCGAGGACGGCGGCCCCATGGACATCGGCGGCGCCACACTCGCCGCGGCGGCCATGCGGGCCGGGCTGATCGACGAGTACGTGTTGGCCACCGCACCGGTCTTGGTGGGCGGCGGCACGCCGTTCTTCACGACCCTGGACACCTGGGTGAACCTGAACCTGGTGGAGGCCCGGACGTTTCCCGACGGCGTGGTCCTGACCAGGTACGAGACCAAGCGCTGAGCGCCCGACGTCGGACCGGCGCGGGGTCTGGATCCGTACGCCGATAATGGGCATTATGTCAGGCAGCCATTGCACCAGGTGGAGGTGGCCGCCAACCACGTCACCCAGCTCGTGGTGCCGTTCCTGCTGTTCCTTCCGCAGCCGGTCGCCAGCGTGGCCGCCTGGTTCCAGGTGGTCGTCGTCCTCGCCGTCGTCGTCCTGGCCCTGAGCTACTGGCCGGCGCGGAACATGCTGTCGCGCAGGCAGCTGATGAACCACAGCTTCAACCGGCTCCACCTGGTCAACGCCTACGGCGCCTTCGGCAGCATCACCCGGCTCAGGCACGATCTCCCCCGGGTACGCCGAGCCGTGGCTCGGCCGGCTGGTCGCTGCGCTGCTGCGTCAGGACCGGGACTTCCTGACGCTGGTGCGGCACAACCCGTTTCCCGATGTGCCACCGGCGTGCGTGCGCGCGCTCTACTACCGGTACAGCTTCACGACCT
>JBMOMI010000347.1:0-4169 GCA_049325235.1 Actinomycetota bacterium
GACCACCCCGAAGAAGCCGAACTCGGCGCTGCGCAAGGTCGCGCGCGTCCGGCTGTCCAGCGGCATCGAGGTGACCGCCTACATCCCGGGCGTGGGCCACAACCTGCAGGAGCACTCGATCGTGCTCGTCCGGGGCGGCCGGGTGAAGGACCTGCCCGGCGTCCGCTACAAGATCATCCGTGGGTCGCTCGACACGCAGGGCGTGAAGAACCGCAAGCAGGCCCGCAGCCGCTACGGCGCGAAGAAGGAGAAGAGCTGATGCCCCGCAAGGGCCCGGCCCCCAAGCGGCCGCTCGTCGTGGACCCGGTCTACGGCTCCCCGCTGGTGACCCAGCTGGTCAACAAGGTGCTGCTCGACGGCAAGAAGTCCGTCGCCGAGCGCATCGTCTACGGCGCCCTCGAGGGCTGCCGGGAGAAGACGGGCCAGGACCCGGTGATCGCCCTCAAGCGCGCGCTGGACAACGTCAAGCCGACCCTCGAGGTCCGGTCGCGGCGGGTCGGCGGCGCCACCTACCAGGTGCCGGTGGAGGTCCGCGCCGGCCGGTCGACGACGCTCGCGCTGCGCTGGCTGGTCGGCTACGCCCGCCAGCGTCGCGAGAAGACGATGACCGAGCGGCTGATGAACGAGATCCTCGACGCGAGCAACGGCCTGGGCGCCGCGGTGAAGCGTCGCGAGGACACCCACAAGATGGCCGAGTCCAACAAGGCCTTCGCGCACTACCGCTGGTGAGGCGTTCGGTGTGCACCGCGGCCTGCCGCGGTCCACACCCCAGACGCTCCCGGCCCCGGACGACTCCGAGACGAGGCGAGAGACTCCCGTGGCACTCGACGTGCTGACGGACCTCAAGAAGGTCCGCAACATCGGCATCATGGCGCACATCGACGCCGGCAAGACCACCACCACCGAGCGGATCCTGTTCTACACCGGCATCAACTACAAGATCGGTGAGACCCACGATGGACTGGATGGAGCAGGAGCAGGAGCGCGGCATCACGATCACGTCCGCCGCGACGACCTGCTTCTGGGAGGGCAACCAGATCAACATCATCGACACGCCCGGCCACGTCGACTTCACCGTCGAGGTCGAGCGGTCGCTGCGCGTCCTGGACGGCGCGGTCGCCGTCTTCGACGGCAAGGAGGGCGTGGAGCCCCAGTCCGAGACGGTGTGGCGTCAGGCCGACAAGTACAACGTCCCCCGGATCTGCTTCGTCAACAAGATGGACAAGCTCGGGGCGGACTTCTTCTTCACCGTCCGCACGATCGTGGAGCGTCTCGGCGCCAAGCCGCTGGTGCTCCAGGTGCCGATCGGCGTCGAGAGCTCCTTCCAGGGCGTCGTCGACCTCGTCTACAACCGCGCGCTGACGTGGCGGGGCGAGGTCAAGATGGGCCAGGACTACGAGATCGAGGAGGTCCCGGAGGACCTCGAGGACACGGTGGAGGAGTACCGCCACCAGCTCCTGGAGACGGTCGCGGAGTCCGACGAGGCGCTGCTGGAGAAGTACCTCGGCGGCGAGGAGCTGACGCCCGAGGAGATCAAGGGCGCCGTCCGCAAGATGACGATCGCCAGCGAGGTCTACCCGGTGCTGTGCGGCTCGGCGTTCAAGAACAAGGGTGTCCAGCCCATGCTCGACGCCGTCATCGACTACCTGCCGTCGCCGCTGGAGGTTCCCCCGGTCGAGGGCCACCGGCCCGGTGACGAGGGAACCGTGATCACCCGCGAGGCGAGCTCCAAGGCCCCGTTCTCCGGCCTGGCGTTCAAGGTGGTCTCGCACCCGTTCTTCGGCCGGCTCACCTACGTGCGGGTGTACTCCGGGCGGGTCGCGGCCGGATCGCAGGTCATCAACTCGACCAAGGGGAAGAAGGAGCGCATCGGCAAGCTGTTCCAGATGCACTCCAACAAGGAGAACCCGGTCGACGAGGCGCAGGCCGGCCACATCTACGCGATGATCGGCCTGAAGGACACCACGACCGGCGACACCCTGTGCGACCCGAACGACCCGATCGTCCTCGAGTCGATGACCTTCCCGGAGCCGGTCATCCACGTGGCGATCGAGCCGAAGACCAAGGGTGACCAGGAGAAGCTCTCCACGGCGATCCAGAAGCTGGCCGAGGAGGACCCGACCTTCTCCGTCCGCCTCGACGAGGAGACCGGCCAGACGGTCATCGGCGGGATGGGCGAGCTCCACCTCGACATCCTCGTCGACCGGATGCGGCGCGAGTTCAAGGTCGAGGCGAACGTCGGCAAGCCGCAGGTTGCCTACCGCGAGACCATCCGCCGCAAGGTGGAGAAGGTCGACTACACCCACAAGAAGCAGACCGGCGGCTCCGGCCAGTACGCGAAGGTCCAGGTGACCATCGAGCCGCTGGACGCCGGCGAGGGCGAGCTCTACGAGTTCGAGAACGCGATCACCGGTGGCCGCGTGCCGCGGGAGTACATCCCCAGCGTGGACGCCGGCATCCAGGACGCCATGCAGCTCGGCGTTGTCGCCGGGTACCCGCTGGTGGGCATCAAGGCCACCTTGGTGGACGGCGCCTACCACGACGTCGACTCCTCGGAGATGGCGTTCAAGATCGCGGGTTCGATGGTCCTCAAGGAGGCCGTCAAGCGCGCCGACCCGGTGCTGCTCGAGCCCGTGATGGCGGTCGAGGTGCGCACGCCCGAGGACTACATGGGCGACGTCATCGGCGACCTCAACGCCCGCCGTGGCCAGATCCAGGCCATGGAGGACATCAGCGGCGCCAAGATCGTGCGTGCGCTGGTGCCGCTGTCGGAGATGTTCGGGTACGTCGGCGACCTGCGGTCGAAGACCCAGGGCCGCGCGGTGTACACGATGCAGTTCGACTCCTACGCGGAGGTTCCGCGGAACGTCGCCGAGGAGATCGTCAAGAAGGTCCGAGGCGAGTAGCACCCTCCCCGCCGGCCACCCGGCCGGCGGGGCGTACACTCACGCGTCCGTTCCCACACATCACTCATACGCGGACGGCGTACACGACGAGTCCTAGGAGGGCCCCCAGTGGCGAAGGCGAAGTTCGAGCGGACTAAGCCGCACGTCAACATCGGCACCATCGGTCACATCGACCACGGCAAGACGACGCTGACGGCTGCCATCAGCAAG
Source organism: Actinomycetota bacterium (assembly GCA_049325235.1). GTDB lineage: Bacteria > Actinomycetota > Actinomycetes > Actinomycetales > SCSIO-59966 > SCSIO-59966. The sequence goes on from JBMOMI010000347.1 coordinate 3,117, forward strand.
GTGCTGCACGACAAGTACCCGGACCTGAACCCCTTCACGCCGTTCGACCAGATCGACAAGGCGCCGGAGGAGAAGCAGCGCGGTATCACGATCTCCATCGCGCACATCGAGTACCAGACCGAGGCGCGCCACTACGCGCACGTCGACTGCCCGGGTCACGCCGACTACATCAAGAACATGATCACCGGCGCGGCCCAGATGGACGGCGCGATCCTCGTGGTCGCCGCGACCGACGGCCCGATGCCGCAGACCAAGGAGCACGTCCTCCTGGCCCGCCAGGTCGGCGTCCCCTACATCGTCGTGGCGCTCAACAAGGCCGACATGGTCGACGACGAGGAGATCCTCGAGCTCGTCGAGATGGAGGTCCGCGAGCTCCTCTCGTCCTACGAGTTCCCCGGCGACGACCTGCCGGTCGTCCGGGTGTCGGCGCTCAAGGCGCTCGAGGGCGACCCGGAGTGGAGCGCCAAGCTGCTCGAGCTCATGGACGCCGTCGACACCGCGATCCCCGAGCCCGAGCGCGACATCGACAAGCCGTTCCTCATGCCGGTCGAGGACGTCTTCACCATCACCGGCCGCGGCACCGTCGTGACCGGTCGTGTGGAGCGCGGCACCCTCAAGGTGAACGAGGAGGTGGAGATCGTCGGCATCCGCGAGAAGTCGATGAAGACCACCGTCACCGGCGTGGAGATGTTCCGCAAGCTCCTCGACGAGGCGCGCGCGGGCGAGAACGTCGGCCTGCTCCTGCGCGGCACCAAGCGCGAGGAGGTCGAGCGCGGCCAGGTCGTCTGCAAGCCGGGCTCGATCACCCCGCACACCGAGTTCGAGGCGCGTGTCTACATCCTCTCCAAGGACGAGGGTGGCCGGCACAACCCCTTCTACTCGAACTACCGTCCGCAGTTCTACTTCCGGACGACGGACGTCACCGGCGTCATCCAGCTGCCCGAGGGCACCGAGATGGTCATGCCGGGCGACAACACCGAGATGACCGTCCAGCTGATCCAGCCGATCGCCATGGAGGAGGGCCTGCGCTTCGCCATCCGCGAGGGCGGCCGG
>JBMOMI010000348.1:0-4150 GCA_049325235.1 Actinomycetota bacterium
CCCGCCCCGCGGTGCACGGGCAGCTGCGCGAGCTCGGCCTCCTCGGCGACGACGCCACCGAGCGGGAGACCGTCGAGGCCCTGCACCGGTTCCTCACGTGGACCCCGTGCCGGCTGCTCGGGGTCTCCCTGCCGGACGCCGTGGGGGACCGGCGGGCGCAGAACCAGCCGGGCACGAGCGACGAGTACCCCAACTGGCGCCTCCCGCTGGCCGACGGCGCCGGCACGCCGGTCCTCCTCGAGGACCTGCGGGACCGTCCGCGCGCCCTGTCGCTGGCCGCGGTGATGCGCCCCCCGCGGGGCTAGTGCGGGGCTAGCGCACCCGGTCGCGCTCCTGCGCGCGCAGAGCGCGGGCCACACCGTCGCGGCTCTCCAGCACCAGGCGCCGCAGCGCCGCGGTGTCGCTGGACGCCGCGAGCCAGGCGTCCGCGCGCTCGAGCGTGGCGGAGGTGGCCAGCTGGGTGGGGAACAGCCCGACCACGAGCTTCTGCGCGGTCTCGTTGGTGCGCTCGCGCCAGACGCGGTCAAGCGACGCGAAGTAGGGCTCGACGAACGGCTCGAGCAGCGACGTGTCGTGCACGCGGTTGAACCCGCCGATGACCGACTCGAGCACCGCATTGGGCAGCTCGGTCGACTCCACCACCGACGCCCACGCCTCGGCCTTCGCCTGGGCGTCCGGTCGGGCGGCGCGGGCCGCCGCCGCGGCCCGGTGCCCTGCGGCGGTGTCGTCCCGGCGCTGCTCGTCCTCGATCGCCTCCAGGTCGGCGCGCCCCCCGGTGACCAGGGACGTCAGCAGCTGCCAGCGCAGGTCGGTGTCCACGGTGAGGCCGGCCATCGGCGCGCTGCCGTCGAGCAGGCCGGCGACGACGTCCAGCTGCTCGGGGGACAGCGCGTGGTCGGCGAAGGCGCGCACCAGCTGCAGCTGGCTGTCGCTGCCGGGTGCGGCGGCGCGGGCGAGGTCGAGCAGCCGGGACGCCACGTCGACGGCGACGGCGTCCCGGTGCTCCGGCGCGACGAACAGCCGCACCGCGGACGCGAGCTGCCGCAGCAGGACGAGCACGACCGAGGAGTCGGTCTCCGCGGCGACGTTGGACAGCACGAGGTCGACGAAGTCCCGCGCGGCCATCTCTGCGTCGCGGGTCATGTCCCACGCCGCGGCCCAGACCAGGGTGCGGGGCAGGGAGTCCTCGAACGCGTCGAGGTGCCCGATCGCAGTCGTCAGCGACGCGTCGTCCAGGCGGATCTTGGCGTAGGCGAGGTCGTCGTCGTTGAGCAGCAGCAGGTCCGGCCGGCGCCGGCCCACCAGCTCCTTGACCTCGGTGCGCTCGCCGTCGACGTCCAGCTCGACGCGGGCGGTGCGCTCCAGCCGGCGCGTGCCCTCGGACTCCACGAGGTCGTAGCACCCGATCGCGAGCCGGTGCGGCCGCTGCAGCGGGTGCTCCGCCGGCACCTCCTGCAGCACGGCGAGCGAGGAGACGGTGCCGTCGGCGTCGGTCTCGAGCTCCGGCCGCAAGGTCGTGACACCCGCGGCCTCCAGCCACACCGACGACCAGGCGCGCAGGTCGCGCCCCGATGTGCGCTCCAGCTCGGCGAGCAGGTCGGACAGCTGCGTGTTGCCCCACGCGTGCGTGCGGAAGTAGGTGCGGACGCCGTCGACGAACTGCTCGCGCCCGACCCACGCCACGAGCTGCTTGAGCACGCTGGCACCCTTGGCGTAGGTGATCCCGTCGAAGTTGACCTCGACGTCCTCGAGGTCGCGGATGTCCGCGACGATCGGGTGGGTGGACGGCAGCTGGTCCTGGCGGTAGGCCCAGGACTTCTCCATGGACGAGAACGTGGTCCAGGCCGAGGTCCAGCGCGTCGCCTCGGCCATGCACAACGTCGACGCGAACTCGGCGAACGACTCGTTGAGCCACAGGTCGTCCCACCAGCGCATCGTGACGAGGTCTCCGAACCACATGTGCGCCAGCTCGTGCAGGATCGTCAGCGCCCGCCGCTCGTACATCGCCTCGGGCACCTTGGACCGGAAGACGTACGTCTCCAGGAACGTGACGGCCCCGGCGTTCTCCATCGCCCCCGCGTTGAACTCCGGCACGAACAGCTGGTCGTACTTCTCGAACGGGTACGGCAGGTCGAACGTCGCCTCGAAGAACTCGAAGCCCCGCCGCGTGATGTCCAGGATCTCCTCGGCGTCCAGGTGCTCCGCCAGGGAGCGGCGGCAGAAGACGCCGAGCGGAACCGTGCGCCCGTCGCGGCTGGTGAGCTCGCCCCGCGCCGCGTGGTACGGGCCGGCGACGAGCGCGGTCACGTACGGGGACAGCTGCGGCGTGGGCGCGAACCGCCATGTGGCGCGGCCGTTCCCGGACGGCGAGGGGCTGGGAGTGGGGGAGTTCGACACCACCTGCCAGTGCTCCGGCGCGGTGACGGTGAACGAGAACGTCGCCTTGAGGTCGGGCTGGTCGAACACCGCGAACACGCGACGTGCGTCGGCGACCTCGAACTGGCTGTACAGGTACGTCTCGGAGTCGACCGGGTCGACGAAGCGGTGCAGGCCTTCACCGGTGTTCATGTAGGCGCAGTCGGCGACGACCCGCAGCTCGTTCTCGGCGGCCAGGCCCTCCAGGCGGATGCGGGTGCCGTCGGCGACGTCCCCGGCGTCCAGCCGCTCCCCGTTCAGCTCCACCTCCCGCACGGCCGGGGCGACCAGGTCGACGAAGGTCGTGGCTCCCGGCTCGGTGCAGGAGAACCGGACGACGCTCGTCGAGGCGAAGGTGTCCGTGCCGGTGGTGAGGTCGAGGCTGACGTCGTAGGACGTGACCCGCAGCAGCCGGGCCCGCTCGCGGGCCTCGTCGCGGGTGAGGTTCATGCCGGGCACGAACGCGCCTTTCTGCCGTCTCAGATCCTGGTCGTCGGGGAATCCTCGCACGTGCCCGCGCGCTGCTGCCGGACGTCCGCCACCGCGACGACCTCGAGGAGCCCGACGTGACCACCCCCCGCGCCGCCGCAGAGTTCTGGTTCGACCCCGTCTGCCCGTGGGCCTGGCTGACCTCCCGCTGGATGACCGAGGTCGAGCAGGTGCGGGACGTCGACGTCACCTGGCACGTGATGAGCCTGTCGGTGCTCAACGAGGGCCGCGACCTGCCCGAGGAGTACGCGCGGCTGATGGACGACGCGTGGGGCCCGGTGCGGGTCGTCACCGCCGCCAAGGAGCTGCACGGCCAGGAGGTCGTCAAGCCGCTCTACGACGCGCTCGGCACCCGCATCCACCCGGGCGGGGAGAAGGACCTGGCCGCCGCCGTGGGCAAGGCGCTGGCGGACGTCGGACTCCCGGCCGACCTGGCCCGCTTCGCGACGTCGCAGGAGTACGACGCGCAGCTGAGGGCCAGCCACGAGCGGGGCATCTCCCTGGTCGGGCAGGACGTCGGCACGCCGGTGATCGCGGTGGAGGGCGTGGCGTTCTTCGGCCCCGTCGTCACGCCGGCGCCCAAGGGGGAGGCGGCCGGGCGCCTGTGGGACGGCGTGCTCGCCGTCGCCTCCACGCCAGGCTTCTTCGAGCTGAAGCGAACCCGCGACCTCGGTCCCATCTTCGACTGACCCTGCGCCAGACTGCGCCCATGCGCGTTCACCTGGGCGGGGACCACGCCGCCTACGAGCTCAAGGTCCACCTCGCCGAGCACCTGACCGCGGCGGGCCACGAGGTGGTCGACCACGGGCCGTACGTGCTCGACCCGGACGACGACTACCCGGTGTTCTGCCTGCGGGCGGCGCAGGCCGTGGCCGCCGACGCCGGCGCCCTCGGTGTCGTGCTCGGCGGCTCCGGCAACGGGGAGCAGATCGCGGCCAACAAGGTGCGCGGCGTCCGGGCGGCGCTGGCCTGGAGCGAGGAGACCGCCCGCCTGGCGCGGCAGCACAACGACGCGAACGTCGTCTCCGTCGGGGCGCGCATGCACTCGCTGGAGGAGGCGACCCGCTTCGTCGAGGCGTTCCTCGCCGAGCCGTTCAGCGGCGGCGAGCGTCACGTCCGGCGGATCGCCATGCTCAGCGACTACGAGACCACCGGCGCGCTCCCTGCTCAGAAGACCCAGCCGCAGTAGGGGGCGACCGGCCAGGCCAGCGCCGCCGACGCGGCCCCCAGCGCGCCGGGGGTGACC
>JBMOMI010000349.1:0-4116 GCA_049325235.1 Actinomycetota bacterium
CGCGTCAGGTCCAGCACACGCAGCACGAGGACGAGCGCCGAGGCCGCGAGCCCGAGCACGATGAGCCACACCGACGGACCGTGCATCACGACCTGCCCGGCGGAGCTGCCGACGGCCAGGACGGCGAAGCCCAGCAGCAGCCGCCTCACGCGCGCCATCCCGGTCAGCTGCGCGCCGGCCAGCCAGCTCGCAACCGCCCGCCATCTCGGCCGGTCGTCCGCCACGCCGTACCCCTTGTCCCGTTCGGTCACCTACGCGGGCTACATCGGCAGCGGCGTTCCAGGCTTGAGCCGTCGCGTCGGGCGACGGACGTCACGGCAGCGCGGACGGGTGCCGGGCCAGGGCGGTGACGGTGACGGTCATGTAGGGGAAGAGGGGGAGGTTCCACAGGATGTCGTGCAGCTGGTCGCCGGACGCGACGTCGAAGACGCTGTAGTTCGCGTACTGCCCGACCTCCCGCCAGAGGTGGACCCACGTCCCCTCGCGCTGGAGCCGCTGGGCCATGGCCTTCTCGTCGGCCAGCAGGCGCTCCCTCGCCTCGCCGGCCAGGTCCGGCGGCAGCGAGACCCGCATGTGCACGAGGAACAGCACGTCAGCGTCTCCGCAGCGCCGCGACCGCGTCCGGGTCGAGCTCGACGCCGAGCCCCGGCCCGTCCGGCAGGTGCAGGTGCCCGCCGTCGTAGCGCAGCGGCTCCGTCAGCAGCGGCTCCCGCATGAGCAGCGGCCCGAACAGCTCGCTGCCCCAGGTGACGGCCGGGACGGCGCAGGCCAGCTGCAGGGACGCGGCCGTCCCGACGGGCCCCTCGATCGCCGTCCCCGCGTGGCACGGGATGCCGGCGGCGGCCGCGACGTCGGCGATCATCCGCGTGGGGCGCAGCCCGCCTGACTTCGTGGTCTTCAGCGAGTACACGTCGGCGGCGCGCAGCGTGGCCAGGCGGTAGGCGTCCCGCGGGGTGCGCAGGCTCTCGTCGGCCATCACCGGCACGGCGAGCGCGGCGTTCACCGCCGCGAGCCCCTCGACGTCCTCTCCGGGCACCGGCTGCTCGACGAGCTCGACACCGGCCTCCACCAGGCGCGGCAGGTACCGCAGGGCGGTCAGCCGGTCCCAGCGAGCGTTGAGGTCCACCCGGACGCCGGCCCGGTCGGCGAGCTTGCCCGCGATCTCGATCACCCGGCTGGTGTCCGCCTCGGGGTCCTGGGCGCCCATCTTGAGCTTGAAGCTGGTGTGCCGGCCCGACTCCAGCACTGCCTCGGCCTCCTGGACGACGGTGGCGGCGTCCTCTGTGCCGAGCGCCCAGGTGACTGGGACCGACGTCCGGGCAAGCCCACCGAGCAGCGTGTGCACCGGGACCCCCAGCGCCCGGCCCCACGCGTCGTGCAGGGCGACCTCGACGGCCGCCTTGGCGAACAGGTTGCCGGCGCTGACGTCGTCCATCGCCTGCTGGGCCTCGGCGATCCGGTCGACGCGGCAGCCGAGCAGCGCCGGTGCGAGGTACCGCTCGATGACGACCTGCATGGTCTCGACCGACTCCCCGCCCCACCAGGGGCCGCCGGGCACGACGCCCTCCCCCGTCCCGGTGACTCCGCCGGCGGTGTCGACCTGGACGAGCAGGATCGGCTGGGACTCCATGCCGGTGCGGGCGAAGCGGTGCGGGCGCACGAGCGGGACGTCGAGCACCGTCGTCCGGACGCGCTCGATCCGCAGGTCGCTCATGGGGTCTCCTCGAAGGCGGGTGCCGGCAGTCGCCGGCGGGCCGGTGGGTGAGGGGGTGCACCCACCGACCCGCCGGACGCTACGCGGGGTCGAGCACGAAGTCGTAGCCGGCGACGCGCCGGCCCTGCCCGTCGGGCTGCGGGTCGAGCACGAGCTCGGGCTTGGTCGCCTGTGCGACGTCCGAGTCGAGCCACTGGCCGCCCTTGAAGTAGAGCTGCGTCGTGAGCGTCTCGTGACCGGGCGCGCGGACCATCAGGTGCAGGTGCGCCGGACGCCAGGCGTGCCAGCCGGCCGCCGCGATGAGCTTGCCGGTCGGGCCGTCCTTGGGGATCTCGTACGGTGCCGGCTCGATGGTCGTGATCGAGAACCGGCCCTGGTCGTCGGCGGTGACGACGCCGCGCAGGTTGCCGTCGGGGATGCCGGGGGCGAAGCCGGAGTAGTACCCGTCGGCGTCCGCGTGCCAGATCTCGATCGTGGCTCCGGCGAGCGTGGCGCCGTCGACCGAGCGGACCTGGCCGGTGAGCACCAGCGGAGTGCCCTTCTCGTCCGGCCGCATCGGCAGCGTGCACTCGGCGGGCAGCTGTGCCTGGTTCGGCAGGTAGTACGGGCCCTCGATGGTGCCCTTGGAGCCCTTGCGTTCTGCGTGGGCCACCTCCTCGACGGTGTGCTCGACGAACACGTCGAGCCACAACGGCCACTCGCCGGTCTCGCCGACCTCGATCAGCCACGCCTTGACCGCCGCGTACTCGTCGTAGGTGACCTTGTGCTCGCGGACGACGTCGTTGATGCGGCCGATGAGGTCGCGGGCGACCGTGTCGACCCGTCGGGCGTCGGCCACCGCCTGGGCGCGCGTGCGCTGCGCGACGCGGAAGGCCTCGGTGGCGGCGGAGCCGGAGCCGGCCGCGGTCGGCTCGGGTGCGGTCTGGGTCATGGCGTGGACTCCCTCTGCATCGGTGGGCGCTTGGCGAAGAACGAGATGTCGTCGTTGTCGACGAGGTCCGGCACCGTCCAGCCGTCGAGGTCGTACTCGGCGAGGCACTGCTCTGCGAAGCCCTTCATCGCATCGGTCTCCCCCTGGGCGTCAGCGGCGAAGAGGATCTCGGCCCGCACGTTCTCGTGGTTGCCGGAGTAGTTGCGCTCGTACAGCTCGTGCCGGCCGCCGAACTCGGTTCCCACCGAGTCCCAGAGCGCCTTCATGACCTTGACGCGCTCGACGGCCGACACCCCGTTGGAGCCGCGGACGTACTTCTCCAGGTACGGCCGCACGGTGTCGTTCTTGAAGTCGATCGCGTGCGAGTTCAGGTAGATCAAGCCGCTGGAGACGTCCTGCTCGATGATCTCCTTCACGCGCGGGTAGCCGATCGTCATGAACATCCGGTAGACGAGGCCGTAGTCGAGCTTCGGCAGCAGCGCGCCGTTCAGCCACTCGTCGGGGTTGCGCGCCATCGCGTCGCTGAGTGCCCAGAAGAGGTTGCGCCAGCCGAGCACCTCGCCGACGCGGGTCTGGACGCCGCGGAAGTCCTTGGTGCCCGTGGCTTCCAACGCCTTGAGCAGGAGGCCGGCGATGAAGTCGAGCTTGACCGCGAGGCGGATGCAGCCGTGGAACGTGAATCGCGGGATGAACCCGGACTGCGGGAAGAAGCTGTTGATCTTGTCGATGTCGCCGTAGAGGAAGACGTTCTCCCACGGCACGAGCACCTTGTCGAAGATGAAGATGGTGTCGTTCTCGTCCAGCCGGCTCGACAGCGGGTAGTCGAACGGACTGCCCATGACCGCCGCCTGCATCGTGTACGACGGACGGCAGATCAGCTTGATGCCGGGGGCGTCCATCGGCACCGTGCAGATGAGCGCGAACTCCTTCTTCTTGATGGGCAGCCCGTAGTGCGCGATGAAGTTGTAGTTCGTGATGGCCGACCCGGTGGCGACGACCTTGGCGCCGCTGACGACGAGCCCGGCGTCGGTCTCCTGCTCCACCTTCATGTAGACGTCGCCGACCTCGTCCGGCGGCAGGTTCCGGTCGACGGGCGGGTTGATGATGGCGTGGTTCCAGTAGAGGACCTTCTCCTGCGACTCGCGGTACCAGCGCTTGGCGTTGTCCTCGAACGGCGCGTAGAACTCGCTGTTCGCGCCGAGCGTGCCGAGGAAGCTGGCCTTGTAGTCCGGTGAGCGACCCATCCAGCCGTAGGTCATCCGCGCCCACGTCGCGATCGCCGTCCGGTCGGCCAGCATGTCGTCGACGCTGTGGGCGGCGCGGAAGAACGGGTGCGTGTAGCCGCCGTTCCCGGTGTCGGTCGGGGCGGTCAGCTCGTCCCGGTGCGCGGGGTCGTGCAAGGCGTCGTAGAGCCGAGCGGTCATCCGTACCGGGTTGCGGAACGCCGGGTGGGTGGTCACGTCCCGCACGC
>JBMOMI010000350.1:0-4098 GCA_049325235.1 Actinomycetota bacterium
GGCCCGGCCGGCCCGCGCAGGGCGTGTTCGGCGTAGTTCAGCCGGGCGCCCGGGAACCACCTGGCGCCGGGCAGGTCGGCGACGGGCAGCACCGCGTCGTACGGCGTGGTGGACCGGACCTCGAAGTGCTCCCACACCGCCGACCAGAACCCGGCCAGGTCGCTGACGGACCACTCCCACAGCTGCCCATACGTGTCGGGCCCGGGGAAGCGCAGGCCCCGTTCCCGTTCGAGGAAGCGCAGGAAGGCGCCGATCCGGGTGGTCTCCCGCACGTCCGGGGGTGGCGTCCACAGCAGGTCGGCGGCGTCGGCGTCGGGCGCGGTCGGCTCGGACGGCACGTCGGCAGCGTAGCGCCGCGGGGGGGTGAGGACGGCCGGGCAAGGGCAGGGTACCCGCCAAACAGGACCGGCCGGGTTGCCCCGTGCGCTACCCTCGCGGAGTCTGGCCGGCTGTCTGCGCACCCCGAAGGGAAGATCCGATGACCGCAGGGGCTGCCCGCCTGTTCGAACGGGACGTGGTCGTGGTCGGCGGCTGCGGCCACGTCGGGCTCCCGCTGGCCGTCGCCCTGGCCGACCGGGGCGCGTCGGTGAGCATCTACGACGTCAGCGCAGCGGCCGTCGAGGTGGTCAACGCCGGCACCTTCCCGTTCGACGAGCCCGGGGGCGAGCCGGTGCTGCGCCGCGTGGTGGACGCCGGCCGCCTGGTGGCCAGCACCGACCCGGCGGTGATCAGCACCGCCGAGGTGGTGGTCGTGGTCATCGGCACCCCGGTGGACAAGCACCTCAACCCCGACCCGCAGGCGATCCCGCGGGCGCTGGGCCACTTCACCGACCGGCTGCGCGACGGGCAGCTGCTGGTGCTCCGCAGCACCGTCTACCCCGGGGTGACCCGGCAGGTGGAGAAGCTCGTCAGCGACCTCGGCCGGGACGTCGAGGTGGCCTTCTGCCCGGAGCGCATCGCCGAGGGCAAGGCGATGACCGAGCTGTTCACCCTGCCGCAGATCGTCGCCGCCCGGAGCGCCCCGGGCCGGGAACGGGCGACGGCGCTGTTCGGCCGGCTGACCGAGCGGATCGTGCCGATGGAGCCGGAGGAAGCCGAGCTGGCCAAGCTGTTCACCAACACCTGGCGCTACCTGAAGTTCGCCGCGGTCAACCAGTTCTACATGATCGCCAACAGCTACGGGTTGGACTTCGAGCGGATCCGCCAGGGCCTGACGCAGGACTACCCCCGGGCGCAGGACATGCCGGGGGCCGGCTTCGCCGCCGGGCCGTGCCTGTTCAAGGACACGATGCAGCTGGCCGCCTTCGCCGACAACAACTTCCACCTGGGCCACTCGGCCATGCTGGTGAACGAGGGGCTGCCGCTGTACGTCGTGAGCCGGCTGGACGAGCGGTACGGGCTGGCCGACAAGACCGTGGGCATCCTGGGCATGTCCTTCAAGGCCGGCTCCGACGACGTCCGGTCGAGCCTGTCGTACAAGCTGCAGCGCATCCTCGGCTTCCGGGCCCGGCGGGTGCTGTGCACCGACCCCTACGTGCGCACCGACCCGTCGCTGGTCCCGCTGGAGCAGGTGCTGGCGGAGGCGGACCTCCTGGTGGTCGCGACACCGCACCCTGAGTACCGGGGGCTGGTCACGGACAAGCCGGTGGCCGACGTGTGGAACGTGCTCGGTCGGGGAGTTCGCGTATGACGCCACCACGCGTCTCCGTGGTGATTCCGGCGTACAACGAGGGCGAGCACATCGTCCCGGTCCTGGACCGCATCTTCGAGGCGGTGACCCTGGACTGCGAGGTGCTGGTCGTCGTGGACTTTCCGGAGGACTCGACCGTGCCGGTGGTGGCCGCGTACGCGCAGAGCCAGCCGCGCATCCGCGCGGTCGTCAACACCTTCGGGCGGGGCCCGGCCAACGCGATCCGCTACGGCATCGACGTGGCCGCCGCGCCGGTCGTCGTCGTCACCATGGCCGACGGCTGCGACGACCCCCGGCAGATCGACGACCTCACCCGGCTGGTGGAGCGGGGTGTCGTCGTCGCGGCCGCCTCCCGCTACATGCCCGGCGGCCAGCAGGTCGGCGGGCCGCTGCTGAAGAGCACGCTGTCCCGCAACGCCGGCCGCTCGCTCTACTGGCTGGCCCGGATCGGCACCCGCGACGCCACGAACTCCTTCAAGGCCTACGCCAAGAGCTTCGTCGAGCAGGTCGGCATCGACAGCCGGGACGGCTTCGAGATCGGGCTGGAGCTGACCGCGAAGGCCCGCCGGCTCCGCTTGCCCGTCGCGGAGATCCCGACGATCTGGCTGGACCGCCAGGCGGGGATGTCCAACTTCAAGGTGGCCACCTGGATCCCCAAGTACCTGCGGTGGTACCGCTTCGCCTTCGGTCCCCGCCTCTCCCCCGAGCAGCTGCCCCAGGCCGTACCCGTAGACCCCGCGAACGGAGAACCCCGCTGATGCCCACCGTCCTCGTCACCGGGTCGTCCGGCTTCATCGGCGGCTACGTCGTGGAGGAACTGCTGCGCCGCGGCTACTCCGTCGTGGGACTGGACAACTTCTCCAAGTACGGCAAGGTGCGCAAGTCCTACGACGACCACCCCGACTACCGGCTGGTCGAAGGCGACGCGCGCGACGTCGACCTGCTCTCCGGTCTGCTGGCGGACTGCGACCACTTCATCGCCGGCGCCGCTCTCATCGGGGGCATCTCCTACTTCCATACCTACGCGTACGACCTCCTCGCCACCAACGAGCGCATCATCGCCGCGTCCTGCGACGCCGCCATCCGGGCGCACCGGGACGGGCGGCTGCAGAAGGTCACCTACCTGTCCTCGTCGATGGTGTTCGAGTCCACCGACCGCTGGCCCTCGGTGGAGGGTGACGAGCGGCGCATCCCACCGCCGCTGTCGTCGTACGGCTTCCAGAAGCTGGCCGTGGAGTACTTCGCCCGCGCCGCCCACGACCAGTACGGCCTGCCCTACACCATCGTGCGCCCGTTCAACTGCGTCGGCATCGGCGAGAGCCGGGCGCTGGGAGACGAGGAGATCCTCTCCGGCAACGTGCGGCTGGCCATGAGCCACGTGGTGCCCGACCTGGTCCAGAAGGTGCTCAAGGGCCAGGACCCGCTGCACCTCCTCGGCGACGGCAGCCAGGTGCGGCACTACACGTACGGCGGAGACCTGGCCCGGGGCATCGTCGACGCCATGGAGCACCCGGCGGCGGTCAACGAGGACTTCAACCTGTCCACCGCGCAGAGCACCTCGGTGCGCGAGCTGGCCGAGGTCATCTGGCGGAAGGTGAAGGGTCCCGACGTGCCGTTGCGGCTCGTGTACGACCCCGCCTTCGAGCACGACGTGCAGCGACGCGTCCCGTCCGTGGAGAAGGCGCGCCGGGTCCTCGGGTTCGAGGCGACGACGACGCTGGAGGACATGCTCGACGAGGTCATCCCGTGGATCGAGAAGGCCGTGGCGGACGGCACGATCTGACTGGCTGTAGGCCCTCTCATATCAGCGGTTGGGCAAGGGTGTTCCTCTTCGCAGCCCGGGGAGCCGTTGTGATCTTGGTGCGGCCCGCTGGCGGCGGTCACCACGACCAGCAGCCCGAGCGTGTCGACGACGACGTGTCGCTCGCGCCCGTTGACCTTCTTGCCCGTGTCGAAGCTACGCGTGGCGGTTCCCACGGTGTCGGCGCCCTTGACCGACCGGGCGTCCACGATCCCCGCCCGGGCCAGCGGATCCCGCCCGCCTCACGGACAGCGTTCGTGGATCCGGTCGGTAGTGCCCTCGGCACTCCACCGCTTTACAGCATCTGCTCCTCATGCGCGACCAGCGTCTCCCACGCGGCGCCGTGGCCGTTGGGCCGTACCGGCCGTACCGCCTCCACCACGGCAGCGATCAGGTCGCCAGTGACCGCCTCGACACCGGCGTCGCGCAACAGGACGGCGGCCTCGGCCGCGGCGAGTCAACGGCCGACCCCGGGACCCACCAGGGCCTCGGCAAAGTCGCTGATCACGTGGTGAGGAGCGCCAGCGGGCGCCGGTTGTCGGCGGCGTGATGTCGCAGGGCGTGGGCGATGTTGGTCCAGCCGTTGAGTCGGAGCAGGCTGATCGCG
>JBMOMI010000351.1:0-4095 GCA_049325235.1 Actinomycetota bacterium
CGGCCACCCACCCCGCACACCGCTCCCACGCCGCCAGCACCGCCACCAGGTCCCCCTCGGCCAGCCGCCCCGGGTCCACCCCCGCCAGCAGCCGCACCAGGTCCACCCCCGGCAACACCCGGTCCAACCCCACCACGCCATCGAACATGTGTTCGATACTAGCCGCGCCCACCGACACCCACCCCGCCACCACAGCCACCTGTGGACAGGCGCGGCTGACCCTGTGGACAACCGCGTCAGCCCTCCCGCGAGCGCAGGTGACCCCGCGCCCGCGGCGTGTCGCGGGCCATGTCGTCGGACCCCCCGCCTACCGTGAACGACGTGGGCAGCATCCCAGCAGCGTGGCCGAGCAACGCCGAGGTAGGTCGGGCGGTCGGTCCCCGTGCCCTGGTGGCCGGGGCCGGGTATGCGCGAACCGGCCGGGCCAGGCTGCTCGAGGTGGACACCGTGCACGGGCACCTGGTCGGCTCCGTGCGCGGCAGCGCTGGGACGCCGTACCGGACGGTGGTGACCATCGGCCGGACTGGCCGCGATGTCGTGGGTCGGTGCTCCTGCCCCGTCGCGTTCAACTGCAAGCACGTGGCGGCGGTCGTGCTCACGGCTCGCGACAGCCGGCCGCCCGAGGAGCCACCCGACGCCTGGGAGGCGTCGATCTCGGCGCTGGTCGACGGGGCTTCGGGGGGCGAGCCTTCGGCCGTGGTCGAGCCGCTCGGCCTTCAGGTCGAGGTGGCGGAGGTCAACGGGGGCCCGGAGCTAGGCAGGTCGAACGGGTCACGACGCGTCCTCCTGCGCCCGGTTCGTCGTGGCGCTCGCGGGAGCTGGGTGCGCACCGGTGCGTCGTGGCGCGAGGTCCTGTACGGCAGCGTCGCCGGCTCACCGGTGCACCAGCGTGCGTTGCGCGCGCTGTACGCCGCCTACCAGTCCACCCGACACGGCTACTACTACTCCTACGCACCAGAGCCGACGATCGCCCTCGACGAGCTGCCGGCCACGGTGTGGCCGTTGCTCACGCAAGCGGTCGCCGACGGGCTCGTGCTCGTACCAGCCACCCCGTCCGCCGGCCCGGTGCGGCTCGCCGCGACGGCCGAGGTCGTCCTGGATCTCCGGCAGCCCCCCGACTCCCCCGCGGTCCTCGAACCGGTCGTCCATGCTGACGGCAGACCGATGGCAGCTGCCGTGGTGGAGCTGCTCGGCGAACCGGCGCACGGGCTGGTAGCCGTCGAGGAACAGAGCGATGCAGTGGTGCTCGCCCCGTTCGCCAACCCACTGGCCTCGCGGGTGGCATCGCTCGTACGGCGGCACGCCGCACTGCCGATCCCCGCTGGGGACCTGCCGCGCTTCCTGGAGACGTACTACCCGCGCCTGGCCCGGGTCGTCACCGTCACCTCGACGGACGGGTCGGTCCCGCTGCCCGAGCTGGCCACCGTTCGGCTCGCGCTGACCGTGTCGTTCGGCCCCGAGCACGAGGCCCTCCTCGACTGGTGCTTCGCCTACCAGACCACGCAGGCCACCCGCCACGTGCCCCTCGGCGAGACCGCAGACGCGAGCGACGGGGCCCGCGACGAGCCGGCCGAACGGCGGTTGGTGGAGCAGTTCCCGGCTCCGGAGCTGCTCGACGTCCGCCGGCTCACCGGCATGGCCGCCGTACGCTTCACCGAGGAGCGCCTGCCCGACCTCGCCGGGCACGACGACCTCCTGCTCACCGTGGTGGGTGACCCACCGCCGTTCCGCCACGTCGACCTGCCACCCGTGGTGCGGCTGACGGCCAGCGACTCGGCCGACCCGGACTGGTTCGACCTCGGCGTGTCGGTGTCGCTCGACGGTGAGGAGATCCCCTTCCACCAGCTGTTCACGGCACTGGCCGCGGGGGAGCCGCACCTGCTGCTGTCCAGTGGTGCCTACTTCAGCCTCCAACGACCCGAGCTGGACCAGCTGCGCCGCCTGATCGAGGAGGCACGGGCGCTCTCCGATCCCGACTCCGACCGGCTGCACTTGTCGGTCTACCAGGCGGGCCTGTGGGAGGAGCTCACCGCGCTCGGTATCGTGGCCGCGCAAAGCCAACGCTGGGCCGAGACCGTCCAAGGCCTGCTGGACGTCGACCGCCTGGCGCCCGCGCCCCTGCCGGTCGGGCTGAACGTCGAGCTTCGCCCCTACCAGCGGGACGGCTACCAGTGGTTGACCTTCCTGTGGCAACACGGGCTGGGCGGGATCCTCGCCGACGACATGGGGTTGGGCAAGACCGTGCAGACCCTCGCGGCGATCTGCCACGCCCAGGAGACCAGCCCGGTGCCGCAGCCGTTCCTCGTCGTCGCGCCCACGAGCGTGGTCGGCACCTGGGAGCACGAGGCGCGCCGGTTCGCCCCAGGCCTGAAGGTCCACGCGATCACCGAGACGGTCTCGCGACGCGGCACGCCGTTGGCCGAGGATGTTGCCGGCGCGAACCTCGTCGTCACGTCGTACGCGTTGTTCCGGCTCGACTTCGACGACTACCAGGCGGTGCCGTGGGCCGGGCTCGTCCTCGACGAGGCGCAGGCGGTGAAGAACCACCAAGCCCGGACCTACCAGTGCGCCCGGCGGCTGTCCGCGCCGTTCAAGCTGGCGATCACCGGGACCCCGCTGGAGAACAGCCTGATGGACCTGTGGTCGCTGCTGTCCATCGTCGCCCCTGGGCTGTTCCCGAACCCGCACCACTTTGTCGACCGGTACCGCAAGCCGATCGAGCGGGACGGTGACCGGGAGCTGCTCGCCACGCTCCGACGCCGGGTTCGCCCGCTGATGCGCCGGCGCACCAAAGAACAGGTGGCCGCCGAGCTCCCGCCGAAGACCGAGCAGGTCATCGACGTGGAGCTCAACCCGCGCCACCACAAGATCTACCAGACGCACCTGCAGCGAGAGCGGCAGAAGGTCCTGGGTCTACTGGCGGACCTCGACCGCAACCGCTTCGCCATCTTCCGCTCGCTCACGCTGCTGCGTCGGCTGGCCCTGGACCCGGCGCTGGTCGACGACGCGTACGCCGGGGTCCGGCCGAGCAAGGTCGACGTGTTCCTCGAGCAGCTCCGCGATGTCATCGACGGCGGCCACCGGGCACTGGTGTTCAGCCAGTTCACCGGGTTCCTGCGGACCGTCCGAGACCGACTCGACGCGGAAGGGATCACCTACTGCTACCTCGACGGCCGGTGCCGGGACCGGCGGGCGCGAATCGCCCAGTTCAAGGACGGCGACGCCCCCGTGTTCCTCATCAGCCTCAAGGCCGGCGGCGCGGGGCTCAACCTCACCGAGGCCGACTACTGCTTCGTCCTGGACCCGTGGTGGAACCCCGCCGTCGAGGCACAGGCGGTCGACCGGGCGCACCGGATCGGGCAGAACAAGCCCGTGCTGGTCTACCGGCTCGTCGCGACCGGAACCATCGAGGAGAAGGTGATGGAGCTCAAGGCGCGCAAGCAGTCGCTGTTCTCCCGCGTCATGGACGAGGACGCGATCCTGTCGGCGCCGCTGTCCGTCGATGACATCAGGGGCCTCTTCGGCTGATCAAGCGCTGGTGTCCCTTACATGACCGACGGGGGCAGATGCGCATGATCTCTACCGGGTCAGCGGGCGAAGAAGTGCAGCCCCACCCAGGCCCAGCCGGTGAGCACCCCGATCCGACCCGCCCTACTGCCCATGACGTGGGCGAGCAGCCGGCCCAGGGGCGGGACGCGGGACCCGCTACGCCGGGCGGCCAGCTGCAGGCCGGCCGCCCCGGCGAGCACCAGCAGGTACCCGCCGATCGTCACCGTGCGGGAGGTCATGGGCCCGCCCCGCGCGGCGCCGCCGGTGCGCGACGGAGCAGGAACCATCCGACCGCGAGCCAGACCATCAGCACGGCGGTCCGGCCCAGGTGCGTGGCCAGCACCGTGTCCATGAGGGTGCTGACCGTGGGGTGCGCCGCGGACGGCTGCCGCAGCGTCGGCTGCTGCAGCAGGGCGGACAGCTCCCACAGGCCGGCCGCGACGAGCAGGGTGACCCAGGCGCGGATCCCGGCGGGGTGGGGCGGGTCCGGGCAGGGCGCCGGACGCAGGGGACCCCGCCAGCCGACGGCCAGCCCAGCCACCGCCG
>JBMOMI010000352.1:0-4083 GCA_049325235.1 Actinomycetota bacterium
GCTGAGCCCGCTCCGCAGGAGCGGCACAGCGCGGCGACCCCTTGCGTGCAAGGGGTTTTTTCATGCCCGACGAACCAGGCCCGAGGATGACGATGACACAGCAGACCGACGAGGCTCCGCGGTACCGCTACGACGCCGCCCTGGCCGCCGAGATCGAGCAGCGCTGGCAGGACCGCTGGGAGGCCGAGGGGACCTTCGAGGCGCCGAACCCCGCCGGCCCGTGGTCGGACCCCGAGGGCGTCGGCGGCCGCGAGAAGCTGTTCCTGCTCGACATGTTCCCGTACCCGTCGGGCTCCGGTCTGCACGTGGGCCACCCCCTGGGCTACATCGGCACCGACGTGTTCGGCCGCTTCCAGCGCATGCGCGGCAAGAACGTGCTGCACGCCCTGGGGTACGACGCGTTCGGCCTGCCGGCCGAGCAGTACGCGATGCAGACCGGCCAGCACCCGCGGGTGACGACCGAGGCCAACATCGCCACCATGCGGCGCCAGCTGCGCCGCCTCGGCCTGGCGCACGACGCCCGCCGCTCGGTCGCGACGACGGACGTCGAGTTCTACCGCTGGACGCAGTGGATCTTCAGCCGCATCTTCGACGCGTGGTACGACGAGACCGCCGACCTGGGTCGCGGCAAGGCGCGCCCGATCACCGAGCTGGAGGCCGAGCTGGCCGCCGGCACCCGGCAGCTGCCGGACGGCCGGGCGTGGTCCGAGCTGGACGACGTCGAGCGGCGGCGCGCGCTGGACGGCTACCGGCTGGCGTACGCCTCGGACGCGCCGGTCAACTGGTGCCCGGGCCTGGGCACCGTGCTGGCCAACGAGGAGGTCACCGCCGAGGGGCGCAGCGACATCGGCAACTACCCGGTGTTCAAGCGCAGCATGCGGCAGTGGATGATGCGGATCACTGCCTACGCCGACCGGCTGCTGGACGACCTGGAGCTGCTGGACTGGCCCGAGCCGATCAAGCTGATGCAGCGCAACTGGATCGGCCGCTCCACCGGGGCGAACGTCCGGTTCCCCGTCGGCACCGGGCAGGGCGCCGCCGACCTGACGGTCTTCACCACGCGGCCCGACACGCTGTTCGGCGCCACGTTCATGGTCGTCGCGCCCGAGCACCCGCTGCTGGACGGCGACCTGCCGGCGTCCTGGCCGGACGGCGTCCCGGGCACCTGGACCGGCGGGCACGCCGACCCGCGCTCGGCCGTGACCGCGTACCGCGAGGAGGCGGCGCGCAAGACCGACGTCGAGCGGCAGACCGAGGGCCGCGACAAGACCGGCCGCTTCACCGGCCTGTTCGCCACCAACCCGGTGACCGGCGCGCAGATCCCGGTCTTCACGGCGGACTACGTGCTGATGGGCTACGGCACCGGGGCGATCATGGCGGTCCCCGGGCAGGACGAGCGTGACTGGGAGTTCGCCGAGCGGTTCGGCCTGCCGATCGTGCGCACGGTCCAGCCGCCGGAGGGCTGGGAGGGCGAGGCCTACACCGGCGACGGCCCGGCGATCAACTCCGCCAACGAGGAGGTCAGCCTGAACGGGCTCGGCGTCGAGGAGGCCAAGACCCGGATCATCGACTGGCTGGTGAGCAAGGGTCTCGGAGAGGCGACCACCACGTACAAGCTGCGGGACTGGCTGTTCAGCCGGCAGCGCTACTGGGGCGAGCCGTTCCCCGTCGTCTGGGACGACGACGACCTGCCGCACCTGCTGCCGGACGACATGCTGCCGCTGACCCTGCCGGAGGTCGACGACTACCGGCCCGCGGCGCTGGACCCGGACGACGCCACCACCGAGCCCACGCCGCCGCTGGGCCGGGCCGCGGACTGGGTCACGGTGACCCTGGACCTGGGGGACGGTCCGCGCACGTACCGCCGCGAGCTCAACGTGATGCCGCAGTGGGCCGGGTCCTGCTGGTACGAGCTGCGGTACCTGGACCCCGCCAACTCCGAGCGCTTCGTCGACCCCGACGTCGAGCGGTACTGGATGGGGCCGCGCCCCGAGCTGCGCCCGGACCACCCCGGCGGCGTCGACCTGTACGTCGGCGGCGTCGAGCACGCCGTGCTGCACCTGCTGTACGCCCGCTTCTGGCACAAGGTGCTGTTCGACCTGGGCTACGTCTCCAGCTCCGAGCCGTTCTACCGGCTGTTCAACCAGGGCTACATCCAGGCGTACGCCTTCCGGGACGCCCGGGGGCAGGTCGTGCCGGCGGCCGAGGTGCAGGAGGCCCCGGACGGCGGCGGCTGGACGTACCAGGGACAGCCCGTCGTCCGCGAGTACGGGAAGATGGGCAAGAGCCTGAAGAACGTCGTCACGCCCGACGACATGTACGACGCCTACGGCGCCGACACGTTCCGCGTGTACGAGATGTCGATGGGTCCGCTGGACGTCTCCCGCCCGTGGGACACCCGCGCGGTCGTCGGCTCGCTGCGGTTCCTGCAGCGGGTGTGGCGCAACGTGGTCGACGAGGAGACCGGCGCGCTGCGGGTCGGTGACGGCCCGGCCGACGACGCGACGAGGCGGCTGCTGCACCGCACCGTCGCCGGGGTCACCGACGACATGGAGAACCTGCGGTTCAACACCGCGGTGGCCAAGCTGATCGAGCTGAACAACCACCTGACCAAGCAGGCGGTGGCCCCCCGGGAGGTGGTCGAGCCCCTGGTGCTCATGCTGGCCCCGCTCGCCCCGCACCTGGCCGAGGAGCTGTGGTCCCGGCTCGGGCACGAGACGTCCCTGGCGTACGAGCCGTTCCCGGTCGCCGACCCCGCGCTGCTCGTGGAGGAGACGGTGACCTGCGTCGTCCAGGTGGCGGGCAAGGTGCGCGACCGGCTGCAGGTCCCTCCGTCGGTGGGCGAGGACGAGCTGCGCGAGCTGGCCCTGGCCTGCGAGGGGGTCCGCCGCGCCCTGGACGGCCGCGCGGTGCGCACCGTCGTCGTCCGGGCACCCAGGCTCGTCAACGTCGTCCCGGCCTGACGCCCGTGGCTGCAGGGGTTCGGGTCGTCACCGACTCGACGGCCTACCTGCCGGCCGAGCTCGTCCGGCGGCACGGCATCGAGGTGGTACCGCTGCAGGTGGTGCTCGGGGGCCGCGCGTTCGACGAGGGCGAGCAGGTGCACAGCGACGACGTGGCGTCGGCCCTGCGGCGCTGGACGCCGGTGACCACGTCGAGGCCCTCGCCCGCCGTCCTGCTGGCCGCCTACGAGCGGCTCGCGGACGCCGGCGCGGACGAGATCGTCTCGGTGCACCTGAGCTCAGGGCTGTCCGGCACCTACGAGGCCGCTCGGCTGGCGGCCCGGGACGCCCCGGTGCCGGTGCACGTGGTCGACTCGATGTCGCTGGGGATGGGGCTCGGCTACGCCGCACTGGAAGCGGCGGGGGCCTGCGAGGCCGGCGCGACCGGCGAGCAGGCCGCGGCCGCCGCGCAGCGCCTCGCCGGGGCGGTGCGGGCCTTCTTCTACGTCGACACCCTCGAGCACCTGCGCCGCGGCGGCCGGATCGGCGCGGCCCAGGCGCTGATCGGCTCGGCGCTGGCGGTCAAGCCGCTGCTCACCGTGCGCGAGGGACGCATCGTGCCGATGGAGAAGGTGCGGACCGCCAGCCGTGCGCTGGCCCGGCTGGAGGAGGTGGCGGTGGCCGCGGCCGGCGAGACGCCCGTGCGGGCGGCGGTGCACCACCTGGCCTCCCCGGCTCGTGCCGAGCAGCTCAGCCGCCGGCTGCGGGAACGGCTGCCGCGCCTGACCGACCTGCACACCGTCGAGGTGGGGCCCGTGGTCGGCGCCCACGTGGGTCCCGGGATGGTCGCCGCGGTCGTCGTGCCGGCGACCTCCCCTCCACAGCAGGCCCCGGACGTCCCACCGTCCACAGGTCGCTGACCGGGACGCCGCCAGGGGCCGGGAGGACCGCACCCTGGCCCGGTGCCCGACGACCGTGACCGGAACGCCGACGCGCTGACCCGGCTTGCCGCAGGGGCCCGGGCCGCGCCGCTGCCCGGGCCGCAGCCTCGCGGACGGCGCAGCGCCGGCTGGGTGCCCACCGGCGACGGGCCGGGGTCCGCGCCCGGGCCGGACCGGGTCGCGGACCTGCGCGCCGCGGT
>JBMOMI010000353.1:0-4059 GCA_049325235.1 Actinomycetota bacterium
GGCGCCGACCGGACGGAGATTGCGGTGCGTCAGCTGCCGCCGGTGAGCTTCTCGCGGAGCGCAGCGAGAGCCTCGTCGGAGGCCAGGGTGCCCTCGTTCGCCGGGGCGGACGGCGTGGCGGCGCCACCGGAGCTGCTCGAGGAGCCCTCGGAGGAGTACGAGGTCTGCGCCGCGGTGTCGGCCTCGGCCTCGGCCGCCATCGCGCTCGCGACCTGCTTCTTGTGGGCCTCCCACCGCGCGTGGGCCTCGGCGTACTGCCGCTCCCACTCCTCGCGCTGGGTCTCGTAGCCCTCGAGCCACTCGTTGGTCTCGGGGTCGAAGCCCTCGGGGTACTTGTAGTTGCCGGCCTCGTCGTACTCCTGCGCCATGCCGTACAGCGACGGGTCGAAGTCCTCGGAGGTGACGTCCACGCCCTCGTTGGCCTGCTTGAGCGACAGGGAGATCCGGCGACGCTCGAGGTCGATGTCGATGACCTTGACGAAGATCTCGTCGTTGACCTGGACGACCTGCTCGGGGATCTCGACGTGCCGGACGGCGAGCTCCGAGATGTGCACGAGGCCCTCGAT
Organism: Actinomycetota bacterium; assembly: GCA_049325235.1. Lineage (GTDB taxonomy): Bacteria > Actinomycetota > Actinomycetes > Actinomycetales > SCSIO-59966 > SCSIO-59966. Next base: position 567 of record JBMOMI010000353.1, read on the forward strand.
GCCCTCCTCGACGCGGACGAAGGCGCCGAACGGCACGAGCTTGGTGACCTTGCCGGGCACGACCTGGCCGATCGCGTGGGTCCGCGCGAACTGCTGCCACGGGTCCTCCTGCGTCGCCTTCAGCGACAGGGAGACCCGCTCGCGGTCCATGTCCACGTCGAGCACCTCGACGGTGACCTCCTGGCCGACCTCGACCACCTCGCTCGGGTGGTCGATGTGCTTCCAGGACAGCTCGGAGACGTGCACGAGACCGTCGACGCCCCCGAGGTCGACGAACGCGCCGAAGTTGACGATCGAGGAGACGACGCCGGACCGCACCTGGCCCTTCTGGAGGGTCTGCAGGAAGTTCTGGCGGACCGCCGACTGCGTCTGCTCCAGCCACGCACGGCGCGACAGGACGACGTTGTTGCGGTTCTTGTCCAGCTCGATGATCTTCGCCTCGAGCTGCTGGCCGACGTAGGGCTGCAGGTCGCGGACGCGGCGCATCTCCACCAGGGAGGCGGGCAGGAAGCCGCGCAGGCCGATGTCGAGGATGAGACCACCCTTGACGACCTCGATGACGGTGCCGGTGACGACGCCGTCCTCCTCCTTGATCTTCTCGATCGTGCCCCAGGCGCGCTCGTACTGGGCGCGCTTCTTGGACAGGATCAGGCGGCCCTCCTTGTCCTCCTTCTGGAGGACCAGGGCCTCGACCTCGTCGCCGACCTGCACGACCTCGGCCGGGTCGACGTCGTGCTTGATCGACAGCTCGCGCGAGGGGATGACACCCTCGGTCTTGTACCCGATGTCGAGCAGGACCTCGTCGCGGTCGACCTTGACGATGGTGCCGGAGACGAGGTCCCCGTCGTTGAAGTACTTGATGGTCGCGTCGATCGCGGCGAGGAAGTCGTCCGGCGAACCGATGTCGTTGACGGCGACCTGGGGGGTGGTGCTCGACTGCTCGGTGGTGGCGGTCATGTTCCGAGGGGCTCCGATGCGGGCAGATGTAGGTGACGGACAGGGAAGGTGTGACGTTGTCTGCGAGTGGCACGTGCGCGGAGGCGCATCCAGGGCCCGACGGGATCGGATCGTGAACAGGCTTCGGTCCGCGCACACGACATGCGCCCGGCCAGCGTATCGCCGCCCCGATCACGGGTCAAAGGACGGGGTACGAGCGTGAGCGACCCGGTGCCCACCGTCGCACGGGCGGGGTACACGGCCGCCGGCGCCACGGAGTCCGCCCGGGCCAGCCGCCTGTGGTGGGACCGCGAGTCGCAGGCGTACCTGCGCGACCACGGCGCCTTCCTCGGGGACGACCGGCTCGTGTGGTGCCCGGAGGGCCTCGACGAGGACGACGTCGGGCTGCTCGGCGACGTCGCCGGCCGCACGGTGCTCGAGGTGGGGTGCGGCGCGGCGCAGGGCACCCGCTGGGCGGCCCGTCACGGCGCGCGGGCAGTCGGCGTCGACCTGTCCCGGGGCATGCTGCGCCGCGCCGCGGAGCTCGACGAGCGCCTCGGTACCAGCGCCGCGGTCGTCCAGGCCGACGCGGCCAGGCTGCCGCTGGCCGCCGGCGTCGTCGACGTCGCCTTCTCCGCCTTCGGTGCCCTGCCGTTCGTGGCCGACGCCGGCGCCGTGCTGGCCGAGGTCCGCCGGGTGCTGCTGGACGGCGGACGGTGGGTGTTCTCGGTGACCCACCCGGTGCGCTGGGCGTTCCCGGACGACCCGGGGCCGGGCGGCCTCGTGGCGGACCGCTCGTACTTCGACCGGACGCCGTACACCGAGCGGGCCGAGGACGGGACGGTGCTGTACGCCGAGCACCACCGGACCCTGGGCGACTGGGTTCGCGCCCTGGTGAGCTCCGGGTTCACCCTCCTGGACGTCGTGGAGCCGGAGTGGCCGCAGGACAACCGCCAGGTATGGGGCGGCTGGAGCCCGACCCGGGGGGCGATCCTGCCCGGGACGGCGATCTTCGTCACTCAGGTGTAGGCCGGTTCCCGGGGCTCGGCGACCCGTCCGCCGGTGCCGCTGCTGCCGCCGCCGAGGGCCAGCACCAGGCCGGCGCCCAGGGCGATGACCCCGACGACCAGCAGCACCAGCGGGCCGGTGGTGGTGACCAGCCGCGCCTGGGCGATCCCGTCGCGGGCGACGTCCGCCTGTGCCGCCACCGTCTCGTCGTCGAAGGCGAGGTCCGCCTCGGTGATGGTGAGCCGGTCCCTCCCGGTGTCGTCCCGCAGGGTGGACAGCTGGCTCTCCGCGCCCCGCACGATGACACCGGTGGTCGGCTCGACCCACACGGTCCGCGTGTTCGCGTAGTAGCGGTCGAGCGTGAGGCTCGGCTCCTCGTCGCCGACCAGCGAGCCCGGCACGTCGATCTCGGCGATGCGCGTCGGCTCGATGCGCTGCTCGTAGCGGTAGACGGTGAGCCCGTCGATCTCCTCCTCGGCGACGAACTCCATGTCGGTGGCTCGGCGCAGCGACGTGTCGAAGTACTGGTACGTCCGTTGCTCGGCCCCGAACGGGAACTTGTACTCGATGCCCCCGTGCGCGGTCGGCTCCCCGTTCACGTTCTCGTCGCAGCAGTTGACGGCCTCCGAGGAGCGCCGGTCGAAGGCCACGCGATCGGTGGTCGCGCTGACCAGCTGGTCCTCCCCGCTGCCCGGCTTGTCCGGGTCGATGATCTTGACGAAGACGTCCCAGACGGCCGTGTCGTCCGTGCCGGCGCCGACGTCGCCGCGCACGGTCCGCGTCGCGACGAGCGTCCGGTCCTCCGCCAGCTCGAGCTCGCCGACGTCCAGGTAGGTGGCGCCCTCGGCCACCGAGACCGTCTCGCTGAACTGGTCGAGCGGGGCGACGACGACCCGGGGGGTGGCGTAGAAGCGCAGCATCGCCGCGAGGACGAGACCTGCCACGCCGACTCCGACGAGGACGAGGGCGACGATGCGGCGCATGGGCTCCTCCGAGCGGCTGTCCGCGGCTGTGTAGCCGTCTCCTCGGATGCTAGGCGCCCCCGTCCGGAGCCGCCCCGCATTCGGCGGATCCGGTGAGCGGGTCAGGTCTGCGGCCAGGCGCGGCCCACGACGACGTCGGTGACGCACAGGCCGTCTCCGGCGTCCACCCCCGAGATCCGCAGCCCGTCGACCTCACCGGAGGGGAACACGTACACGTGGGCCACGCCCGCCGGCAGGAGCACGGTCAGGCGCTCGTCCCCGACGTCGACGCGTGCCAGGCCGCCGCTCCCGCTGCAGTAGCCGATGCGGACCACCCAGTCCGACGGCGGGAGCGTCGGCCGGACGGGGACGGGGTGCGACGCGCCGGCGACGCGGTACCCGCAGCCCGGCACCGGCCCGGGCGGTGCAGCCGCGTACTCCAGGACCGTCGCCGGCACCGGCGCGCCACCGCCGTCCAGCACGCGCAGGTCGTCGGTGGTGACGTCGAACCGTTCCCGGCCTTCGGGAAGCGACCCGAGCACCCGGCTGCCACGCGCGTCGTCGAGGAACACCGCCGGGTCCACGAC
>JBMOMI010000354.1:0-4051 GCA_049325235.1 Actinomycetota bacterium
AACCGCGGGTTGCCGAGCCCTGGGAGACGGACCTGGTGGCGGCACTCGGACGCCAGCCCGCCACGGGCCACGAGCTGGCAAGCCGACTGCGCGCTGTCCATCCTGAGCTCTCCGTCGATCACGTCGAGTCGGTGCTCGGCACCCGTGAAGACGTCATGAGGGTCGAGGACGGGTGGGTCAGCCTCCTCGCGGTCACCGACGGCGCCGTCCTGACCCACGTCCTGACCGCCGAGGAACGCGAGCTCGGCGTCCTGACCGCGGACGGAGACCTCGACGTGTGGGGGCGGCTTGCCGACTCGGGGCTTCGCCTCGACGGTGGTGGAGAGGTGCGGGCCCGGTGGGTGCTGGGTCGGGATCCTCTGCCGTGCGGTGCCAGCATGGGTCTTGCTGGTCCGCAGGGATGGTTGGACGACTTCCACGCTGACCAGGTGCTCGCGCTCCGCCTGAGGGGCGGCACGTTGACGGTCAGCGCGCTCGACGGGCTTCCGACCCCGGAGGACAGCGATCGGGAACGGTCCGCGCAGCTGTGCCGGCGCGTCACGGAGGTTGCTGCGTCGGCGCTCGCCGACTACCTCGCAGAGGAACCCGGATCCGGGCCGAGCGCCTTCCTCGAGGACGCGGTCAGCCAGGCGCTCTACCACCACCCGGGTCTCCTCGACGAGCCCCTGCCGCCGCTGAGCACGGTGCTCAGGGAGTCGGGACTGGAGGTCCGTGGAGGCCTGGTCGCGATGCCGGGTCTGCCTCCTGATCGAGAGGTGGATGATCTCGACGATGTCGAGATCCAAGCCCTCGTTGCCACGCATTCCTTGCTTCCCGGGCTGCGCGATCACCGGATTCCGGATGGCGAACGGATGCGGTTCTTGCTGACCGCCCTGCGGATCCCGGTCGTCGCAGAACGACTCGCCGACGCTGTGGAACTGGGTGCGTTACCGCCGGACGTGGTGCTGGCACTGCTCGAGGCGGCCCGGGACGACGAGCGGGTCGGCGCACTCTTGCTCGCCGCTCGGTCTGCCGAGGGGCGGGGCGACTACGAGGCAGCCGAGCGGCTCGTCACCGAGGCGGCGGAGCACGGACCCACATGTATGCCTGCCGTGCTGGACGCTGCCCAGTACGCGGCGGCTCGGGGGGATGCCCTCCGCGCGGACGGGCTGCTGAAGCGTGCGGGCGTCCCAGCAGAGGACCCCGTACGTCAGGCGCTGCGGCCGCTCCTGACCTTGCCGGAGGGCACGGTCTCGCGAAATCGCCCATGCCCGTGCGGTTCGAGACGCAAGTACAAGGCCTGCTGCCTGCCGAGGCTGGCGCACCCGCTGCCCACACGCGCACGGCTCGCGTACGCGCGGCTCGTCGTCCACGCCCAGCGTCCGCGGTTGTTCGAGAACGCCGGTCGCTTCGTTTCCAAGATGCGTCGCGAAGCGCTCGACCTCGCGATCGACATGGCCGTCTTCGAGGCGGGAGTCATCGAGGACTACCTCGAGTGCCGAGGTCACCTGCTTGCCACCGACGAACGGCAGCTGCTGGAGAGCTGGGCTGGCACCCCGCTGTCCGCCTACGAGGTCGTCAGCGTGGAGCCGGGCAGGTCCGTCACGTTGCGCAGGCTGCCGTCCGGGGATCCGGTGGTCCTGCACGACCGGGCCTTCTCCGGTGACGTGCGGCCCTTGGACGTTGTCCAGGCCCGGTTGCTGTGGGACGGCGAGAAGCTCGCCGTGCTAGCAACGGCGCTGCGCGTTCACCGGTTTCGCAGAGCAGCGCTGGTGGATGTGCTCGACGGTGGATACGACCCCGAAGAGCTCGCGGCGTTCTGGGGCCCCCAGCTGCCGCCACGGCTGCAGAACCGGGAGGGGCACGAGGTGGTCCTCTGCCAGGCGACCTACCGCTCGAACGCCGAGGACGCCTGGGACCGGCTGCGCGAGCACCTGAGGCAGGACGACGACGACGACCGGTTGCTCATGGTCAGCGATCTGGCGGGTGACGAGGTCCTCGTCCAGGGGTCGGTGCGCCGTGCCGGATCGCAGTGGACGTTGGAGACCAACTCGGTGGAGCGGCTGCGTGGTCTGCAGCGGCTCTTCTGCGCCGCGGTGCCGGACGCCGTCCTCGTCAGCGAGTCGACGAGACCGGTGAACGACATTCTCGGTAACGCAGACGCTGTCTCGACTCGGCCCGCTGCCGAGAGCGGACTCGTCGACCTCTCGCCGGAGGAGGAGGTCCGGCTGCTGGAGGAGCACATGGCCCGCTACGAGGAGGCATGGCTCGACATGGAGCTGCCTGGGCTGGGTGGCCGCACGCCGCGCGTCGCCGTCGCCGAAGGCGGCCGGCCCTTGACTGAACTCCAGGCAATGCTCGATGACATGGCATGGATGCGTCGGGAGCACGCAGGGCCCGGGGGGATGGACCCGGACCGCCTGCGCCACCTCCTCGGTATCGCGAGGGAATGAGGACGTCATGGCATCGCCGCCCGCCGTTTCGGACCTGCTAGCCGAGCCACGCCGTCGAGTCACGCTCGAGGAGGTTCGGAGCCGTCGCGACGAGATCCTTGCTGCCGGTGAGCGACACGGTGTCACCCGAGTCCGGGTCTTCGGATCCGTGGCTCGCGGTGACGCCACTGAGTCCAGCGACCTCGACCTCCTGGTCGATGTCGCACCTGGACGTAGCCTTCTGGACCTCGCGTCCTTCGCGATCGAGGTCCAAGACCTCATGGCGGTGTTCACTCAGGTGGTCACCGTGGCCGGTCTGAGGGAGCGGATCCGGCCGCGGGTACTGGACGAGGCGGTACCCCTGTGAGAAGCGATGCCGAACGGATCGAGGACCTCCTCGACGCCTGCGAGCGCCTGCAGCGGATCGTCGCGAAGGGGGAGCGGCACTTCCGCGAGGCGGAGGAGGCTCAACTCGCCGTCGTGCACCTGATCCAGATCATGGGCGAGGCGGCGGCTCGGGTGAGTCCCGACGTCAGAGCTCGGCACGCGGACGTGCCATGGCGCCAGGTCGCAGCCATGCGGAATCAGGTGGTGCACCGCTACTTCGACATCGACCTCGACCTGGTGTGGAACATCGCGACATCCGACGTCCCAGACCTGCAGCGGCGCATCCGGGAGATCCGGTCCTAGACAGCCAGCCAGACGCCTCCGAGCGCGAAGCCGGATCCCGCTGGCCGGATGCGTGGTCGCCGGGCACTGGCTGAAGCGGTGGCCAGTGCTCCTGAGCAGTGGCATCGACGACGTTGCCGAGGTCCTGACGCACCGAGCAGGTGCTGGCAGTCTTCTCGCGCCACTGGCGCCAAGAGCACTCGGCTCACCCAGCGGCGTGAACCGAGCCCAGTAGACGAGCTGCCCGGCCGACGTCGACCCGCGCGTGGCGGCCAGGATCGTGTCCTTCCTCGACCGCTGGACCTGACCCACTGCGTTGTCGGTGCCCCCTGGCAGCATGGGAAGGCCAGCGGAGATGGACCTGTCCCGCCCGCACGTGGGGTTGCCCGGGGGACAGGCCAGGAACGGGGGAAGTGCCATGAAGTTGTTGCTGTTCTCAGACCTGCACCTCGATACGCCCTTCCGCTGGGCCGGCCGGGACCTCGCCCGCAGACGCCGGAATGCCCTGCGCGACACCTTGTGCCGCATCGTCGAGCTGGCCGAGCAGCTGGACGCCGACGCCATCGCCTGCGCCGGTGACCTGTACGAGCACGAGCGCTTCACGCCGGACACCGCGAGCTTCCTGCGGGAGCAGTTCGCCCGCACCGAACGCCCGGTCTACCTGGCCCCCGGCAACCACGACTGGTACGGGCCCGCCAGCCTGTACCGGCAGGTCGAGTGGACGCCGAACGTCCACGTCTTCGCCGACGACCGGCTGACACCGGTGACCCTGGACGACGGCCTGACCCTGTGGGGAGCCGCGCACCGCGCCCCGGCCAACACCGACGGGTTCCTCGACGGCGGCTGGCGCGTCGACCGTGACGGCGTCCACATCGCGCTGTTCCACGGCTCGGAGACGGCCGCCCTGCCGTTCCAGGAGACCGGCAAGGCGCCCCACGCGCCGTTCTCCGCCGAGCAGATCGAACGGTCCG
>JBMOMI010000355.1:0-4039 GCA_049325235.1 Actinomycetota bacterium
CTCGACGCGGCGCGGGAGTGCATCCTGGCGACGGGCTGGACGCGCACGACGCTGACCGACGTCGCCCGGCGTGCCGGCGTCTCCCGGATGACGATCTACCGCACGTGGCCGGACATGCAGACCCTGCTGGCCGACCTGATGACCCGCGAGTGGGCCGGAGTGGTGGAGCAGGTCGCCGCGGCCGAGCGCGCCGACAGCCCGCTGGAACAGCTGACCGGTGGCGTGGTGCGGATGGTGGCCGCGCTGCGCTCGAACGACCTGCTGCGCCGGATCGTCGAGATCGACCCGGAGCTGCTGCTCCCCTACCTGCTGCAGCGCCGCGGACGCTCCCAGGACAACATCCTCGCCCTCGTCGAGCCGCTGATCGCCGCCGGCCAGGCCGCCGGAACCGTGCGCGACGGCGACCCCACGCTGCTGGCGCGCAGCATGCTCCTCGCCGCCCACGGGTTCACCCTGTCCGCGGGCACCATGACCGACGGGACGCGCCCGCTCGAGGCCTACGACGAGCAGCTCCGGCAGATGCTCGAGAGGTACCTGGCCCCGTGACCACGGCCCCGCACCCCGGACCGGCCGGCGACACCGCGCTGACCTCCGAGCGCCGTGCCCGGGAGCTGGCCGAGGCCACCGACGGCCGCACCGTCGACCTGCTCGTCGTCGGCTTGGGGGTCACCGGCGCCGGGGTGGCCCTCGACGCGGCGTCCCGCGGGCTGGACGTCGTCGCGCTGGACGCGCACGACCTCGCCTTCGGGACGTCCCGGTGGAGCTCCAAGCTCGTGCACGGCGGCCTGCGCTACCTCGCCTCCGGCCAGGTCGGGGTCGCCTACGAGAGTGCACGCGAGCGGGGGATCCTCATGACCCGCACCGCCGGGCACCTGGTCCGCGCGCTGCCGATGCTCACCCCCCTGCTGCCGATGGTCACCCCGGCGCAGGGCGGGCTGATCGCCGCCGGTCTGCGATCCGGCGACGTGCTGCGGTCCTCCGCGCGCACGTCCTCCGACGTCCTGCCCCGCACCCGGCGGCTGACCGCGACCGAGACCATCGCCCTCGCGCCGTGCCTGCGTGCGGCGGGGCTGCGCGGCGGGCTGCTGTCCTGGGACGGCCAGCTCGAGGACGACGCGCGGCTGGTCGTGGCCATCGCCCGCACCGCGGCCGGCCACGGGGCCCGCATCCTCACCCGGACCCGGGCGCTCGCGCTCACCGGCACCGGCGCGGAGGTCCGCGACGAGCTGACCGGGCAAGTCGCCCTAGTCCGGGCCCGCGCGGTGGTGAACGCGACCGGCGTGTGGGCCGGGACCCTGGTGCCCGACGTGACCCTGCGCCCGTCGCGCGGCACGCACCTGGTCCTGCGCGGCGACTCCCTGCCGCGCCTCGGCGCGGCGGTCACCGCCCCGGTCCCGGGTGAGCGCAACCGTTTCGTGCTCGTGCTCCCCCAGCCGGACGGTCACGTGTACGTCGGGCTGACCGACGAGCCGGCGGACGGCCTTCTGCCCGACGTCCCGCAACCGACCGAGAGCGAGATCGGCTTCCTCCTCGACGTGGCCGGCGCGGTCTTCGACGCGCCGCTGCACCGCGGTGACGTCGTGGGCGCCTACGCCGGGCTGCGTCCGCTGCTGGACGCCGCCGGCCGCACCTGCGACCTGTCGCGGCGGCACGCCGTGCTGACCTCCCCGGACGGGGTCGTGACCGTCGTCGGGGGAAAGCTGACGACCTACCGGCAGATGGCGCAGGACGCCGTGGACGCCGCAGCCCGTCGCATCGGGGTGCCGGCCCCCGCCTGCCGTACCGCGAGGCTCCCGCTCGTGGGCGCCGCACCCCGGCAGGTGCTGGCCCGGCAGGAGGCGCCCTCGCGGCTGGTGCGCCGGTACGGCACCGAGGCCGGCGCCGTCCTCGCCACGGCCCGGCGGCTCGTGGACGACCCGATGCGCCCGGTGGCTCCCGGCTCCCCGGTCACGACGGCGGAGCTGGTGTGGGGCGTCACCCACGAGGGGGCGCTCGACGTCGCCGACCTCCTCGACCGCCGCACCCGGGTCGGGCTGGTGCCGGCGGACCGCGCCGCGGCCGAGCCCGCCGCCTGCGACGTGCTGCCTCGAGCCGCCGGTCAGGGGACGACGAGCAGCTTGCCGGTCGTCCGCCGCCCGGCGAGGTCCTCGTGCGCCCTGCCGGCCCCCTCCAACGGGTAGCGGCCGCCCACGCGCACGCTCAGCTCGCCGGAGGCGACCCACGACAGCACGTCCCCGGCTCGCTCGAGCAGCTCCTCGCGGGTGACGATGTGGTGGCCGAGGGAGGGCCGGGTGAGGAACAGCGAGCCCTTGCGGTTCAGCACCTGCGGGTCGAACGGCGGCACCGGGCCGCTTGCCGCGCCGAAGAGCACCATCATCCCCCGGGTGCGCAGACAGTCCAGGCTCGCGTCGAACGTCGCCCGCCCGACACCGTCGTAGACCACGGCGACGCCGCGGCCACCGGTGAGGCGCCGGACCTCGGCCGCGACGTCCGTGTCGGACCTCAGGACGTCGGCCGCGCCGGCCTGGCGCGCCAGCTCGGCCTTCTCGGCGGTCGACGTCGTCCCGATGACCCGGGCACCTGCCCGCGTGGCCAGCTGGGTGAGCAGCAGACCCATGCCTCCCGCGGCCGCGTGCACGAGGACGTCGTCCCCGGCGCGGACCGGGTACGTCGAGCGGGTGAGGAAGTGCGCCGTCATCCCCTGCAGCAGCGAGGCCGCCGCGGTCTCCTCGTCGACGTCGTCCGGCAGGGGCACGAGCCGGTCGGCGGGCACGAGCACCTGCTCGGCGTAGCCCGCACCGGGCACCATCGCCCAGCCGACCCGGTCGCCGACGGCCACGCCGTCCACGCCGTCCCCGACCGCCGAGACCCGTCCGGCGCCCTCGGACCCGACGACGAACGGCGTCGGCATCGGGTACGTGCCGGTCCGGTAGTAGATGTCGATGAAGTTGACCCCGGCGGCCGCCACGTCGACGCGGACCTCGCCGGGCCCCGGTTCGGGCGTCGGCTGGTCGGTGACCTCCAGGACCTCCGGGCCTCCCGGGGTGCGGACCGTGACCGCTCTCATGCGTCCTCCTCGTCGGTGTACGGCGGTCGGGCGGCCACCAGGCCACCGCCCACGGCGTAGGCGACCACCCCTCGGTCGACGGCGGCGGCCGCCTGCCGCGTCGTGCGGCGCAGCGCCCGGTCGCCGGTGGCGTCGGCGACCTGCTCGAGCTGGCCGAGCAGGTCCAGCACCTGCCGGCACCAGCGGACGAAGTCCCCGGCCGCGACGTCGGTCTCCTCCAGGACCGTCTCGAGCCGCGCGCCGTTCGCCCACCGGTGGACGGCCAGGGCCAGCCCGGCGTCCGGCTCACCGGTGACCTCCACGCGGTGCTGCTCCTCGCGGTCGGTGATCCCGGACCAGATCCGCACCGTCTCCGCCAGCGCCGCGCGCACCGCCCCTCCCGGCGTGCGGGGCCCGAAGCCCTCGGTCTCGCGCCGGGCCTCGTAGACGACCGCGGAGACCACGGCCGCCAGCCCGGCGGCGTCCAGGTCGGCCCACACCCCGTGGCGCAGGCACTCGGCGACCAGCAGGTCCTTCTCGGAGTAGATCCCGCGCAGGCGCGCGCCGGCGGCGGTCACCTCGAGCTCCGCGCCGGACTGCCGCAGGTAGCCGAGCTCGACGAGCAGGTCGCAGACGCGGTCGAACGTGCGCGCGATGGTGTTGGTGCGGCCCTCGATGCGCCGCGCGAGCTGGTCGGTCTCCCGCTGCAGCCGGTGGTGGCGCTCCGCCCAGCGTGCGTGGTCCTCCCGCTCGGCGCAGCCGTGGCACGGGTGCTGCCGCAGCTGCCGCCGCAGCCGCGTGATCTCGGCCTCCACGTCCCGATCTCTGGAGGCTTTCGCACGTTTCCCGGGCCCGGGAGACGTTAACAAGCCTCCAGAGGTCGCGTCCTGGCGGCCGGGGGCCAGGGCGTTGCGCAGGGACGACGCGAGGTCGCGCCGCGCGGCCGGGCTGCGGGGGTTGAAGTCCCGCGGGACCTTGACCCGGCCGACGCTC
>JBMOMI010000356.1:0-4038 GCA_049325235.1 Actinomycetota bacterium
GGGGCAGAAGCACGCGGTTGTCGCGGCCCCGCCCAGCAGGCGGACGTCGCCGGGCGTCAGGTGCGTGGCGTGGACGGCCGTGGTCGCCGGCCCGAGCGCGCCGGCGTCCGACAGGAGCTCGGTGGGCGTGCGGCCGTGGACGGCGCGGCACGCGTCGTTCTCCGCCGGCTGCTCGGACAGGTGCACGTGCAGGGGTCGGCCGGCGGCGGCGTCCACGACCGTGCCCAGCTGGTCGGCGGGGACGGCGCGCACCGAGTGGATCGCGGCGCCGACGACCAGGTGGTCGTCGCCGCGCAGGTCGGCGACGCGGGACGCCCAGGAGGCCGCGTCGCCGTCCGAGAACCGTTGCTGCACAGGGTCGAGCGGCAAGTGACCGGTGGCGCCGAGACCGCCGGCGAGGTAGCACGTGTCGAGCAGCGTCAGGCGGACGCCGGCCTCGACGGCGGCCTGCCGCAGCGCCTCCGCCATCGCGTTCGGGTCGTCGTAGCGGCCGCCGCCGGGCGCGTGGTGCAGGTAGTGGAACTCCCCGACCGCGGTGACGCCGGCGAGCGCCATCTCGGCGTAGGCGGCGCGGGCGAGGGCCAGGTAGGAGTCCGGGTCGAGGCGCTCGGCGAGCGCGTACATCCGGCGGCGCCACGTCCAGAACGTGCCGCCCGCGTCGTGGGTGCGCCCGCGCAGCGCCCGGTGGAACGCGTGGCTGTGCGCGTTCGCGAACCCCGGCAGGACGAGGCCGGCGAGGCGGACGTCGTCCGGCGCCGCGGGCGCGCCCCGCTCGACGCGCTCGATCGTCCCCGCCCGCGTGACGACGCGCACGGACGCCGCCGGAGCGCCGTCCAGCCACGCGTGCTCGCACCAGAAGCCGGTCACGCGCCGCCCCCAACCCGCAATAACCAGGGTTGTTGCGCCCAGCGACGGCCGAAAGCGGCAAGAAGCCTGGTTATTGCGGTCAGGCGCGGCGGGTGAGGAGCAGCAGCGCGAGCGCCGTCGACGTGGCGCCGGCCATCACGACGGCCATCGGGACGGCGGTGCCGGTGCCGAGCAGGCCGACGAGCGGAGCCGCCGTCCCGGCGATCGTGAACTGCGTCGCCCCGAGCATCGCCGCGGCGGTGCCGGCCGCCTCGCCGTGCCGGGTCAGCGCCAGCGCCGGGGTGTTGGGGAACGCGAAGCCGCACGTCGCGATGATGACGCCGAGCGGCACCAGGACGCCGGTCAGGCCGCCGACACCGCTGGCGGTCGTGGCGACCAGCGCAAGCGCCGCGACGGCAGCCACCGTGACCGCGCCCGTCAGCACCTTGCGGGGCGGGAACCAGTGCAGCACAACGGGGTTCAGCTGCGTCGCGGCCACGATCCCGAGCGCCATCACGCCGAAGACGACCGCGTAGTCCTGCTCGCTGAGCCCGTAGAGGCCCTGCAGCACGAACGGCGAGCCGGAGATGTAGGCGAACATCGTCGCGAACATCAGGCCTCCGACCCCCGCCAGGGCCAGGAACGGACGGTCCGCCAGCAGGGAGCGGTAGGTCCGCAGCGTCGCCCGCGGGCGCGCCGAGCGCCGCCGGTGCGGCGGCAGCGTCTCCTGCAGCCCGAGCGCGGCGACCCCGACGAGGAGCACCGCGGCCAGGGCCAGGACGACGAAGATCCCCCGCCACGAGGTCAGCCGCAGCACCTGCCCGCCGAGCGTCGGCGCCAGCACCGGCGCCACGCCCATGACGAGCATGAGCCGCGACAGCAGCTTCGCCGCCGCCAGCCCGGAGAACAGGTCGCGCACGATGGCCATCGCCACCACCGAGATCGCCGCGCCGGCGACGCCCTGCAGCACCCGGGCACCCACCAGCGTGAGCACCCCCGGGGCGGCGGCAGCCAGCAGGCTGGTCAGGGCGTGCCCGACGAGCCCGGCGAGCAGCGGCTTCCGCCGCCCGACGGCGTCCGACAGCGGGCCGACCAGGAGCTGGCCGACACCGAGGCCGACGAGCATCCCGGTCAGCGTGGCCTGCACCGCCGCGTCGTCCGCCCGTAGGTCGTCCGCGAGGCTCGGCAGCGCCGGCAGGTACATGTCGATCGTCAGCGGACCGATGGCGATCAGCGATCCGAGCACCAGGACCAGCTGCACGTAGCGGCGGCGCGACAGCTGCCCCTGCCCCGCCGGGGCGGTCGCTGTCGGCATCGCGGTCACAGTTCCACCCGAACCCGACGTCGTGCCACTTCATTCCCGGCCTCCGCCGGTGAGGTGGCGCACGACCCGGGCCAGGGCGTCCACGCCGGCCAGGCAGTCGGCCTCGTCGGCGTGCTCGGCCGGGGAGTGCGACGTCCCGGTCGGGTTGCGCACGAACAGCATCGCCGCCGGGACGCCGGCCGCGGCGATGCTGCCCGCGTCGTGGCCCGCGCCGGTCGGCAGAACCGGGACACCCCCGAGGACGCCGGCCAGCTCGTCCCGGAGGGCGGCCGGGAACGCGACCGGCGGCGTCCAGGACTCCTCGACCGGCTCGGTCCCCGCGGCCGAGCCGACAGCCGCGACCACCCGCCGGACGTCGGCCTCGTCCGGGCCGCGTGCGTCGAGCCAGGCGGTCACCGACGACGGGATCGCGTTGACGCCGTTCGGCTCGACCCGCACCTTGCCGACGGTGGCCAGCGCGTCGTGCCGGCTCGCGGCGGCGCGCGCCGCGGTGACGGCGTCCGCCAGCCGCAGCATCGGGTCGTCGCGGTCCTCCAGGCGGGTGGTGCCGGCGTGGTCGGCCCGTCCGGCCAGCTCGAGCCGCCACCGGCCGTGCGGCCAGATGGCGCTCGCGACGCCGACCGGCGCATCGGGAAGGTCGGCGAGCGCGCGGCCCTGCTCGATGTGCAGCTCGACGAACGTGCCGACCCGGCGCAGGGTCTCGTCGTCCCGGCCGGAGACCTCCACGCCCGCCCGGCGGGCGGCGTCCCCGAGCCGGACGCCGTCGGCGTCGGTGAGCGCCCGCGCCCGGTCGGCCGTCAGCATCCCGGTCAGCACGCGGGAGCCGGCGCAGGCGACCCCGAAGCGGGCGCCCTCCTCGTCGGCGAAGCAGACCACGCCCACCGGGCGGTCCGGCGTCCAGCCCTGAACGCGGAGCACGTCGAGGGCGGCGAAGGCGGTGACGACGCCGAGCGGGCCGTCGAACGCGCCGCCGTCGGGCACCGAGTCCAGGTGCGAGCCGAGGACGACGCCAGGCCGGCCGGCGGCGACCGCGGCGTCCGGGTCCGACGTCCAGGCCCACAGGTTGCCGGCGCGGTCGGTGGTGAGGTCCAGGCCGCGGGCGGCCGCCTGGTGGGCGAACCAGGAGCGGAGCTCGGCGTCCTCGGCCGTCCAGGCGAAGCGGCGGTAGCCGCCGGTGCGCGGGTCGCGGCCGACCGCCTCCAGGTCGGCCCACATGCCGGCGAAGGTCATCGGCGCCTACCCTGCCGTCCCGTGAGCGAGAAGCGCGCGCTGGCCGCCGCCGACGAGCTCGGCCTGACGTACCGCGTGACCCGGCACGGTCCGGTGCGGTCACTGGAGGAGGCGGCCGCGGCGCGTGGCTTGGCGCCGTCCGCGGTGCTCAAGACGCTCGTGGTCCGGCGCGCGGCCGACGACTTCCTGTTCGTGCTCGTGCCCGGCGGTCGGGAGATCTCCTGGCCGAAGCTGCGGGCCGTGCTCGGCGTCAACCGGCTGTCGATGCCCGACGCCGCCACCGCGCGGGACGTCACCGGGTACGAGCGCGGCACCATCACACCACTCGGCGCGTCCCACGCCTGGCCGGTGATCACCGACGCGACGGTGGCCGGCGAGGTCTCGGTCGGAGGCGGCGCCCACGGCGTCGCCCTCACGGTCGACGCCGCCGCGCTGGTCGAGGCGCTCGGCGCGCAGGTCGCCGACGTGACCGAGCCCGCCTGACCCTTGCGCCTCACGGGTTCTCGCGCATCGGGACCCGCACGCCCCGGTCGGCCGCGACCTGCTCGGCGACCGGGTACCCGGCGTCCACGTGACGGATCACGCCCATGCCGGGGTCGTTGGTCAGCACCCGCTCCACCTTCTGCGCGGCGAGCGGC
>JBMOMI010000357.1:0-4036 GCA_049325235.1 Actinomycetota bacterium
CCACTCGACGTCCAGGCCGTTGGCGCCGGCCCGGCCCTGCAGCGCCCGCAGCCGGGCCACCTCCCCGTCGTCGGTCGCGACGACGAGCTTGCCGGGCACCCGGTACGGGATGGCGTGCTCGGCGCAGAACGCCTTGGTCGCCGCGGCGCCGGCCCGGCACAGCCGCGCCTTGAGACTCCCCGGCTCGTAGTAGACCCCCGCGTGGATGACACCACTGTTGTGCCCGGTCTGGTGCCGGGCGACGCCGGTCTCCTTCTCCAGGACGACGACGCCGCTGCCGGGGCGCGCCTGGAGCAGCCGCCAGGCCGTCGCCAGGCCGACGATGCCGCCCCCGACGACGACCACGTCCTCCACGGGAAGGACGGTAACGCGGCTCGACGCGCCGGAAAGCCTGTCCGGGGAACGACCTGCGGCGTAGCGTCGGCGGACATGAGCAGCCCGGTCCTGCTGGCGGTGGACGACGACCCCCCGGTGCTGAGCGCGGTCGAGCGGGACCTGCGCGACCGGTACGCCGAGCACTACCGGGTCCTCACCGCGCCGTCCGGGGAGCAGGCCCTGGACGTCCTGCGCCGGCTGCGGCTGCGCGACGAGACCGTGGCCCTGCTCATCGTGGACCAGCGGATGCCGGGGATGACGGGGGTCGAGCTGCTCGCCGCCAGCCGGCGGCTGTTCCCGGACGCCAAGCGGGTGCTGCTGACCGCCTACGCCGACACGGACGCCGCGATCCGCGCCATCAACGACGCCGACGTCCAGCACTACCTGCTCAAGCCGTGGGACCCGCCGGAGGAGCGGCTCTACCCGGTCATCGACGACCTGCTGCAGACCTGGCGTCCCCCGCCGCCGGTGACCAACCTGCGCGTGGTGGGCCACCGGTGGTCCCAGCCCAGCCACGAGCTGCGCGAGTTCCTCGCCCGCAACCTCGTGCCGTACCGCTGGCTCGAGGTCGAGGCGAACGGCGAGGCCGCCCAGCTGCTCGACGTCGCCGGGGTGGACGCGAAGTCCCTGCCGGTCGTCGTCCTCGACGACGGGTCGGTGCTGACCGCGCCGCCGCTGAGCCTGCTCGCCGAGCGGATCGGCCTGCGCGTGCGCGCCGAGCGACCGGCGTACGACCTCGTCGTCATCGGCGCCGGGCCGGCCGGCCTGGCGGCGGGCGTGTACGGCGCGTCCGAGGGCCTGTCCACGCTCGTCGTGGAGTGCAACGCGCCGGGCGGGCAGGCCGGCACGAGCAGCCGGATCGAGAACTACCTCGGCTTCCCGACCGGGCTGTCCGGCGCGGACCTGGCGATGCGGGCGCGGGAGCAGGCGATCCGCTTCGGCGCCGAGATCCTCGTGCCGGCCGAGGCCGTCGGCCTGCGCCGGCAGGACCCGTACCAGGTGGTGCGGCTGTCCGACGGCTCGGAGGTCACCGCCTCCGCGGTCGTCGTCGCCACCGGCGTCAGCTACCGCACCCTCGACGTGCCGGGCGCCGCGGAGCTGGCCGGGGCCGGGGTCTACTACGGCGCAGGCCGCGCCGAGGCCCTGGACCACGCCGGCGGCAACGTCTTCATCGTCGGAGGAGGCAACTCCGCGGGCCAGTCCGCGCTGTTCCTGGCGCAGTTCGCGGCGAGCGTCACGGTGCTCGTCCGCACCGCCGACCTGTCCGGGACGATGTCGCGGTACCTCGTCGACCAGCTCGAGGCCCACGAGAAGGTCACCATCCAGCCGTTCACGCAGGTCGTCTCGGTGTCGGGCACGTCCCGGCTGGACGGCGTGCGGCTCGTGGGCCCGGACGGCGAGCGCGACGTCGCCGCGGACGCCCTCTTCGTGTTCATCGGCCAGGCCCCGCGCACCGACTGGCTGGACGGGGTGGTGGCGCGCGACCCCGGCGGCTTCGTGCTCACCGGGACCGACCTCGGGGTCCCCGCGGTCGGCTGGTCGCTGGACAGTCCGCCGTTCCCGCTCGAGACGGCCGTGCCCGGCGTCTTCGCCGCCGGCGACGTGCGGCACGGCTCGATCAAGCGGGTCGCCTCGGCCGTCGGCGAGGGCGCGATGGCGGTCCGCTTCACGCACGAGCGCCTCGCGTCCCGGTGAGCGAGCTGGCCGAGGCGCTGCGGCGCTCCCACCTGCTCGCCGAGCTGCCGGAGGCTGACCTCGCCGAGCTCGTCGCGACCGGGCGCCAGGTGTCCTTCGCGCCCGGCGAGGTGGTCATCGCCGAGGGGTCCGAGCCGGACGCGATGTACGTGCTGCTGGACGGCGACGTCGACGTCGTCCGCAACGTCGCCGGCAGCGAGCTGCTCGTCAACCACTGCGGCCCCGGCGACCTCGTGGGAGAGCTCGGCCTGGTGCACGGGCGGCCGCGGACGGCCACCATCCGCGCCCGCACCCCGGTGTCCGCGCTGCGCATCGAGGCGGAGTCGCTGGACCGGCTCATCGCGCACCCGCGCACCGCCCGGGCCCTGCTCCACGCCGTCACCGACCGGCTGGACCGCGACGACGCGCTCCTGCGCCAGCACGAGCGGATGGCGTCCCTCGGCACCATGGCCGCCGGCCTGCTGCACCAGCTCAACAACCCGGCCGCGGCCGTGCAGCGCGGGGTCGCCCGCCTGCGCACCCTGCTCGTCGACCCCGAGGGGGCCGCCCGGTCGCTGCAGGGGCTCGCGGGCAGCGCGGAGGTGCCGGACGACGCGCTCGCGCGCTCGGACGCCGAGGCCGAGCTCGCCGAGGTGCTCTCCGCGGCCGGTGTCGACCGGCCGTGGGACGCCGCAGCCCCGCTGGTGCGGCTCGGGATCGCCCCGGACCGGCTCGCCGCGGCGCTTGCCGAGCTGTCCCGCGACGAGCGCGGCCACGCCGTCCGCGAGCTCATCCGCGGCGCGGAGGCGCGCGCCGTCCTCGACGAGGTGGCCGCCGGAGCCGCGTACCTGACGTCGATCACGTCCGCCGGCCGCCCGCTCGCCTACTCCGGGGACGCCGCGCTCAGCGACGTCGACGTCCACGCCTCGATCGAGAACGCGCTGCTGCTGCTGGCTCACAAGATCCCGCCGGACGTCGAGGTCGTCCGGGACCTCGACCCGTCGGCGCCGCACGTGCAGGGGTGGCCGGCCGACCTGGCGATGGTGTGGAACTACTTGCTGGACAACGCGTTCGACGCCGTGTCGCCCGGAGGGCGGGTCGTCGTCCGGACCCGCGGCTCGGACGACGAGGTGACCGTCGACATCGAGAACACCGGGCCGCCGGTGCCGCCGGAGGTGCTGGAGCACGCCTTCGAGCCGTTCTTCACCACCAAGCCGGTCGGCAAGGGCACCGGCATCGGGCTGTTCAGCGCCCACGCCACCGTGACCCGGCAGCACCGGGGGCGGCTGACGCTGGAGTCGCTGGACGGCGTCACGCGGGTCCGGGTGGTACTGCCGCGCCGGCAGTGAACCGAGGGCGCGCAAGCGCTTCACCCGGCGCGAGCTCGGGCCGATGAGCAGGATGTGCACCGGTTCTGGACGGCGATGGCCGCCGGCACCAGGCTGTTCGTCGTCTACGCGATCGCCAGTCTGGTGCCCGTCGTCGCGCTCGGCGCGGTGCTGGCCCAGACGTACAAGCAGGACGCGGTCGAACGGGGCCTGGAGCACGGCCGGGCTCAGGCGGCGGTCATCGAGGAGATGGTCTTCTCGCCGGCGCTGCGCGGGGCGCTGCTGACCCAGGGCCTGACGTCCGCGGAGACCGCCCGGCTGCAGGCCGCCACCGACCTGGCGATCTTCCACGGGTCCGTGCTCGGGCTGCGGCTGCGCAGCTTCGACGGGACGGTGGTCTTCTCCGACGACGGAGCACTGGACGGCGGGCTGCCCGCCACGCACCCGGCGTTCGCCCGCGCGGCGGCCGGCGGCACCGATGCGGCCGTGCTCGACGACCCCGTCGACGGTCCCGCGATCCGGGTGCTGCAACCGGTCGTCGCGAGCGCCTCCGGGCGGTCGGTCGGCGTCCTGGAGCTGCTGCTGCCCTACGACGCGGTCGACGAGGCGGTCAAGGCGTCCACCGTCCGCATCTACGGAGGGCTCGGCGCAGGGCTCGG
>JBMOMI010000358.1:0-4035 GCA_049325235.1 Actinomycetota bacterium
ATGAAGGTGGTCGGGGAGCTGTTCGGCCGCGGCGAGATGCAGCTGCCGTTCGTCCTGCAGTCGGCCGAGGTGATGAAAGCCGCTGTCGCGCACCTCGAACCGCACATCGAGGCAGACCTGTCCGGCACCGGACCACAGCGCAGCAAGGGCACCATCGTGCTCGCCACCGTCAAGGGCGACGTCCACGACATCGGCAAGAACCTCGTCGACATCATCTTGTCCAACAACGGTTTCGACGTCGTGAACCTCGGCATCAAGCAGCCGATCAGCGAGATCCTGCGGGCCGCCGAGGAGAGCGGGGCCGACGCCATCGGCATGAGCGGGCTGCTCGTGAAGTCCACGGTGGTGATGAAGGAGAACCTCGAGGAGATGAACAGCCGGGGGGTGGCGGCACGCTGGCCGGTGCTGCTCGGCGGTGCGGCCCTGACGCGCGCCTACGTCGAGGAGGACCTCGCCGAGGTGTACGCCGGGGAGGTGCGGTACGCGCGGGACG
Source organism: Actinomycetota bacterium (assembly GCA_049325235.1). Classification (GTDB taxonomy): domain Bacteria; phylum Actinomycetota; class Actinomycetes; order Actinomycetales; family SCSIO-59966; genus SCSIO-59966. Next base: position 494 of record JBMOMI010000358.1, read on the forward strand.
CGTTCGAGGGCTTGCGGCTGATGGACGCCATCGCTGCCGGGCGCCAGGCCGGTGGGGACCTCGCCGACCACCTGCCGCCGCTGCGGCAGCGTCGGGTGCGTCGCCGCCCGCAGGAGGAGCGGCAGGGCGCGGACGCCGACCAGCCGGCCCGTTCCGACGTGGCTCGAGACGTGCCGGTACCCGTCCCGCCGTTCTGGGGAGACCGGGTCGTCAAGGGCATCGCGCTGGCCGACTACGCCGCCTACCTCGACGAGCGTGCGACGTTCCTCGGGCAGTGGGGGCTGCGCGGCACGCGCGGCGACCAGGGCCAGTCCTACGAGGAGCTTGTGGAGACCGAGGGCCGTCCGCGGCTGCGGATGTGGCTGGAGCGCGTGCAGACCGAGGGGCTGCTCGAGGCGGCGGTCGTGTACGGGTACTACCCCTGCTGGTCGGAGGGGAACGACCTGGTGCTGCTCCACCACGAGGGCTCCGGCGGGGAGCCGGGCACCGAGCGGGCCCGCTTCACGTTCCCGCGTCAGCGCCGCGACCGGCGCCTGTGCCTCGCCGACTTCTTCCGCAGCAAGGACGAGGTCGCCGACCTCGGTCGTCCCGACGTCGTGGCCCTGCAGCTGGTCACCGTCGGCCCGCGAGTTGCCGAGGCGACGGCAGAGCTGTTCTCGCGCAACGCATACCGTGACTACCTCGAGCTGCACGGCCTGTCGGTGCAGCTGACCGAGGCGCTGGCCGAGCTCTGGCACGCCCGCGTACGCGCCGAGCTCGGCCACGGCGCCGAGGACGCCGGCGACCTGCCCGGGATCCTGCGCCAGGGCTACCGTGGCTCGCGCTACTCGTTCGGGTACCCGGCGTGCCCCGATCTGGAGGACCGCCGCACGCTGGTGGGCATCCTGCGGCCGGAGCGGATCGGCGTCACGCTGTCCGAGGAGCTGCAGCTCCACCCCGAGCAGTCCACCGACGCGCTCGTCGTCCACCACCCGGAGGCCAAGTACTTCAATGCGACCTGAGCTGCCGGACGCCGTGCTGTGGGACATGGACGGCACCCTGGTCGACACCGAGCCCTACTGGATCGAGGCCGAGTACGCCCTCGTGGCCGAGCACGGGGGCACCTGGAGCGACGAGCATGCCCACGCCTTGGTGGGCAACCCCCTGCTCACCTCGGCCTGGTACATCCGGGAGCACGGCGGGGTGGACCTGCCCGACGTGGAGATCGTGGAGCGGCTGCTGGCCCACGTCGTCGAGCGCGTGAACGAGCACGTCCCCTGGCAGCCCGGCGCCCGTGAGCTGCTCGCCGACCTCGCCGCCCACGGCGTGCCGTCGGCGCTCGTGACGATGTCGTGGACGTCGCTGGCGGCGGCGGTCACCGGCCGGCTGCCCGCCGGGACGTTCGCGGCGGTCGTCACCGGGGACCAGGTCACGCGCGGCAAGCCGCACCCCGAGCCGTACCTCGAGGCTGCCGCCCGTCTCGGTGTCGACGTGCGACGCTGCGTCGCCATCGAGGACTCGGTCACCGGCCTGCGCAGCGCGGAGGCCGCCGGCGCGGTGACTGTCGGAGTGCCCCATCTCGTGCCGATCCCGGCCGCTCCCGGCCGAACGGTCGTCGCCTCGCTCGCCGGCCTCGACGTCGACGGGCTGGCCGCCGTCCTCGCCGGCGCCGAGCTGCCGACGCCGGTCGACGTGTCCGAACCGTGACCACCGAGGAGCGCTCCGGATGTTCAGCTCGGCGCTCCGCCGGGGCTAGGGTCGTGCCGCCCGGCACCGGCCGGGAGCACGTACCTGCTGACGGCGGTGGGGGCCTGCCGCCGTGGACACGATGAGGTGACACATGCGACGGAGCAGCCTGCGTCGGCCGCTCGCCCTGGTGGGCGTGGCCGCACTGGCGGTCTCGATGGCCGCGTGCGCGCAGAGCGAGCGCGACGGCGGCGGCGAGGGGGGGACCGAAGGCGGGGGTGAGGGCGGCACGTTCGTCTTCGGCGCGTCGAGCGACCCGGTGATGCTGGACCCGGCCTTCGCGAGCGACGGCGAGACGTTCCGGGTGGCCCGGAACATCTTCGAGGGCCTGGTCGGCGTCGAGCCCGGCACTGCCGAGCCGGCTCCGCTGCTCGCCGAGAGCTGGACCACCAGCGAGGACGGCCTGAGCTACACGTTCACGCTCAAGGAAGGCGTCACCTTCCACGACGGCACCGACTTCAACGCTGAGGCCGTGTGCGCGAACTTCGAGCGCTGGCACAACTGGACCGGGCTGCTGCAGTCCGAGAACCTCACGTACTACTACCAGAACCTCTTCAAGGGCTTCGCGCAGAGCGACGACCCGGAGCTGCAGGGCGGGATCTACGCCGGCTGCGAGGTCGGCTCGGACACCGAGGTGACCATCAACCTCAACGAGCCCTTCGCCGGGTTCATCCCCGCGCTGTCCCTGCCGGCGTTCTCCATGCAGAGTCCCTCGGCGATGCAGGAGTTCGACGCCGACAACGTCCAGGGCACCGAGGACGACCCGCGGTTCTCGGCCTACGCCACCGAGCACCCGACCGGCACCGGGCCCTTCACGTTCGACAGCTGGGAGCGCGGCCAGCAGGTCACCCTCAGCCGCTACGACGACTACTGGGGCGACGTCGCGAAGATCGACCGGGCGATCATCCGGACGATCCCGGACGGCAACGCCCGGCTGCAGGCCCTGCAGAACGGCGAGATCCAGGGTTACGACAACGTGCTGCCCGGCGACATCGCCGGCCTCGAGGAGGACGGCTTCACGGTCATGCAGCGGCCGCCGTTCACGATCCTCTACCTGGGCATCAACCAGGCCAGCACGACCACGCCGCAGCTGGCGGACGTGCGGGTGCGCCAGGCGATCGCGCACGCGATCGACAAGGAGGCGGTGGCGTCCCAGTCGCTGCCGGAGGACACCGAGCTGGCCACCCAGTTCATCCCGCCGACCGTGATCGGATGGAACGAGGACGTGCCCACGTACGACTACGACCCGGAGCGGGCGAAGCAGCTGCTCGCCGAGGCCGGTGCCGAGGGCATGACCGTCCAGTTCAACTACCCGACGGACGTCTCGCGGCCGTACATGCCGAGCCCGGAGGACACCTACACGGCCATCTCCGCCCAGCTCGAGGCCGTCGGGATCAACGTCGAGCCGGTCGCCGACCGCTGGAGCCCGGACTACCTGGACAAGATCCAGGGCACGGCTGACCACGGCATCCACCTGCTCGGCTGGACCGGCGACTACAACGACACCGACAACTTCCTCGGCGTCTTCTTCGGCGGTCGGAGCAACGAGTGGGGCTTCGACAACCCGGAGCTGTTCCAGGCGCTCACCGAGGCCCGGCAGCTGCCGACCCGGGACGAGCAGGAGCCGGCGTACAAGGAGATCAACGCGATGGTGATGGAGTACCTGCCCGGTATCCCGATCGCGCACCCCTCGCCGTCCCTGGCCTTCGCCCCCGGCGTCGAGGGCTACCAGCCCAGCCCGGTGAACGACGAGGTGTGGAACACCGTCACGATCAGCGAGTGACCACCCGCGGTGGCCCGGCGGTAGGTACTGCCGC
>JBMOMI010000359.1:0-4033 GCA_049325235.1 Actinomycetota bacterium
AGCGCCCCGGCGACCCCGGCCACGAGCAGCCGCACCGCGTCGTCCAGCGAGCGGAAGCGGGAGACCCCACCCGTGGCCCGGGTGAACAACCAGGTGGCGACCGCCGCCTCGGCGGCGTTGGCCGCGCCGAACGCCAGCGCGAGTGTGGCCGGCCGGCCCGCGGCGGCGTTGGCGACGGCGCTCGCCAGCAGGACGACCACGGTGAGGACGGCGCGCTCGCGCCGTCCGGGAGTCAGCACGAGCATGCCGATCGCGACGGCCGAGGCCGGCCACCACACCGCGACCGGGGACCCTTCGGGGCGCAGGTGAACCGCCAGCAGGCTCAGCGCGAACACCGCGAGGCCGAGCAACCCGGCGCGGGTCACGAGCGACGACAGCACAGCGTGCACGGGGTACGTATCGGCAGCGGCCCGCGATGCTTGACCCGATCAGGTGACGGCGGCCCGCACGAGCGGCAGGGTGCGCGTGGGGACCTGGGTCTGCAGGGCGATGACGGTGGACGCGCGGACCACGTTCTCGCCGTCGACGACCTCGTCGATCACCCGCTGCAGGTCGGCGTTGGAGCGGGCCACCACCCGGATCAGCAGGTCGCCCGGCCCCGAGATGGTGTGCGCCTCGAGCACCTCGGGCACCTCGGCGAGGTGCTCGGCGACGACCTGGTGCCCTCGCCCCTGGCGGATCTCCAGGGTGCAGAACGCGGTGACCGGGTAGCCGAGCGCCGTGGGGTCGACGTCCGGCCCGAAGCCGGTGACCACGCCGTCGCGCTGCAGCCGCTCGAGACGGGCCTGCACCGTGCCTCGGGCGACGCCGAGGCGGCGCGAGGCCTCCAGGACGCCGACCCGCGGTTCGTCGGTGAGCAGCGCGATGAGCCGGGCGTCGAGCTGGTCGATCGGCACTGGTCATCCTGTCCAGGAGAGGCGGGGTCTCGGCGGCCACAATGTACAGAATGACCAGCCGGGCGGCCCACGGTTGTCCTGCCTGCGGGGTCTGGGACACGCTCCGCTCGTCCCCGTACGGCACTCGAGGAGGAGAACCGTGACGACGCACGCGGAGAGCCCGCACACCCCGCTGACCCCGCAGGAGCGCGCCGCCGACCTGGACCTCCAGCAGCTGAAGGAGCTCGTCGGCCTGGTCGAGTACGACTCCAGCCGCGACCCGTTCCCCGTCACGGCCCTGGACGCGGTGCACTTCGTCGTCGGCAACGCCACGCAGACCGCGCAGTTCTACCAGCTGGCCTTCGGGATGGACCTCGTCGCGTACTCGGGCCCGGAGACCGGCAACCGCGACCGCAAGTCGTTCGTGCTGAAGTCCGGCTCGGCCCGCTTCGTCGTCTCCGGCGGCGTCCGGCCGGACAGCCCGCTGCTGGACCACCACCGCCGCCACGGGGACGGGGTCGTCGACCTGGCGCTCGAGGTCCCGGACGTGGACAGGTGCGTCGAGCACGCCCGCGCCATGGGGGCGACGGTGCTCGAGGAGCCGCATGACCTCTCCGACGCCTACGGCAGCGTGCGCATCGCCGCGATCGCCGCGTACGGCGACACGCGGCACTCGCTTGTCGACCGCTCCCGCTACGACGGGCCGTACCTGCCCGGCTTCGAGGCGCGGGCGACCACCGTGCGGCGACGCGAGGGCGCGCCGAAGCGGCTGTTCCAGGCGATCGACCACGTCGTCGGCAACGTCGAGCTCGGTCGGATGGACGAGTGGGTCGCCTTCTACAACAAGGTGATGGGCTTCGTGAACATGGCGGAGTTCATCGGCGACGACATCGCCACCGAGTACTCGGCTCTGATGTCGAAGGTGGTGGCCAACGGCAACCACCGGGTGAAGTTTCCGCTGAACGAGCCGGCGCTGGCGAAGAAGAAGTCCCAGATCGACGAGTTCCTGGAGTTCTACGACGGCCCGGGGGCCCAGCACATCGCGCTGGCGACGAACGACATCCTGCGCACCGTCGACGAGATGCGCGCCGCGGGTGTCGAGTTCCTGGACACGCCGGACTCGTACTACACCGACCCGGAGCTGCGCGCCCGCATCGGCGAGGTCCGGGTGCCGGTCGAGGAGCTGGCCAAGCGCAAGATCCTCGTCGACCGCGACGAGGACGGCTACCTGCTGCAGATCTTCACCAAGCCGATCGGGGACCGCCCGACGGTGTTCTTCGAGCTCATCGAGCGGCACGGGTCCCTCGGCTTCGGCAAGGGCAACTTCAAGGCGCTGTTCGAGGCGATCGAGCGCGAGCAGGCGCGGCGCGGCAACCTCTGACCGCCGCCTCCCGCAATAACCAGGCTTCTTGCCGCTACTCGCCCTGCTGAACGGCAAGAAGGCTGGTTATTGCGGGTTCGACGGGGAAGGTGGGGCGGGCGTCGAGATCGGCGCGCACCGCCGCGACGATGCCGGAGTGGTCACCGAGCAGGTCGGCGTCGATGACGGTGACCGCCCACCCGGCCTTTCGGAGTGCGTCGTGCCGCTCCCGGTCCTTGCGGGGCTGGCGTCCCTTGCGGTGCCAGAAGCCGTTGTACTCGATCACCAGCCGGCGCTCGGGGACGGCGAGGTCGACGCGAGCCACCACGCGCCCGCCCCGGCGGACGACGTACTGCGGCTCGGCACGGATGCCGGCCAGCACGAGGACGACGCGGACGATGCTCTCCGGCGGTGACTCGGCTCGCGGATCCGCCAGCGCGAGTGCCTCGCGGGCCGCGACGACGTCGTGGTCGTGACACGCCTGCAGCCAGGCCTGGACGGTGTCGCGGTCGAAGATGCCTGCCGCCAGTCCGGCGTCCAGGCCCGCGACCGCGTCCGGCAGCGCGCGCCGGGCAGCGACGTCCAGCGCCAGGCGCTCGGGGAACGCGATGTGGGTGGAGTGCCACGGCTGCCCGGCCACGGCGTACGTGGCGAGGCGGACCGTGATGCCGCGGACCGGGCCGAACCGCGCCCACTCCGGGACCACCACCTCGACCGGGTCGCCGGGCCGCGTGAGGTCGACACCCAGTGCGGCGAGGCCGGACCGGCCGGTGATGGCGGCCTCGGCAGGGCAGAGCAGGCCGGCGCCCTGGCACAGCAGCTCGTGGGTGACCGGCACCCACCGCGGCGCGTAGACGCCCCGGAAGAGACGCCGCACCGCGGGCCCCCGCAGGTCGCGGGCGCGCAGCACGCCGGCGTCCACCACCTGCCTTCCGAGGAAGACGTCCGGCAGGTCGGTCGGGATCTCGCGTCGTCGGCCCATGGCGCACGACCCTGGGGAGCGGCACGCCCTCCCGAGAAGGCGTCGCGCGCGGTCTGTGGACCGCGTGACGCTCACCGGCGCCTGTGGAGGGGAGGTCGCCGCTCCGCGCAATAACCAGGCTTGTTGCGCGTCAGACGCCGCCGAAAGGAGCAAGAAGCCTGGTTATTGCGGTGGGGGCGGGTCCGGATGGTGGGATGGGCTGCGCCCGAGGAGCGGGACGGGGGAGGATGCGCGGGTCTCATGCGATCGGCGGGAGGAGTGGCGGTGACACCGATCAGGGTCGGCCTGCTCGGCTGCGGCGTCGTCGGCACGCAGGTCGCGCGGCTGCTCCTCGAGAACGCCGAGGACCTCGCCGCGCGGGTGGGCGCCCCGCTCGAGCTCGCCGGTATCGCCGTGCGCCGCCGCGACCGTCGCCGCGACCCCGCCGTCCCGCCGCACCTGATCACCACCGACGCCGCCGCCCTCGTGCGCGACGTCGACGTCGTCGTCGAGGTCGTCGGCGGCATCGAGCCGGCCCGCACCCTGCTGCTGGACGCGATGGAGCACGGCGCCTCGGTCGTCACCGCCAACAAGGCCCTGCTCGCCGAGGACGGCCCCACCCTGTACGAGGCCGCCGCCAAGCACGGGGTCGACCTCTACTTCGAGGCGGCGGTCGCCGGTGCGATCCCGATCGTCCGCCCGGTGCGCGAGTCGCTCGCCGGCGACCGCGTGCTGCGCGTCCTCGGCATCGTCAACGGCACGACCAACTACGTGCTCGACCAGATGGACTCCACCGGAGCCGGTTTCGACGAAGCCGTGGAGCAGGCCCAGTCCCTC
>JBMOMI010000360.1:0-4031 GCA_049325235.1 Actinomycetota bacterium
GACGCCGTCCTCATCGAAGGAGGGGACCAGTGAGGCACCTGGTGTCCGCCGGCGACCTCAGCCGGGCGCAGGCGGTCGAGCTGCTGGACGTCGCCGAGCAGATGGCCGCGACCCAGCAGCGGGAGATCAAGAAGCTGCCCACCCTGCGGGGCCGCACCGTGGTGAACCTCTTCTTCGAGGACTCCACCCGCACCCGCATCTCCTTCGAGGCCGCCGCCAAGCGCCTGTCCGCCGACGTCATCAACTTCTCCGCCAAGGGGTCCAGCCTCTCCAAGGGAGAAAGCCTCAAGGACACCGCGCTGACGCTGCAGGCGATGGGCGCGGACGCCGTCGTCATCCGGCACAGCGCCTCCGGGGCGCCGCACCGCCTCGCCGCCTCCGGCTGGGTGCGGGGCAGCGTGCTGAACGCCGGCGACGGGACGCACGAGCACCCCACCCAGGCCCTCCTCGACGCCTTCACGATGCGCCGCCACCTCGTCGGCAGCGGCGGGCCGGCCACCGGCGCCGACCTCACCGGCCAGCGGGTCGCGATCGTCGGCGACGTGCTGCACTCGCGGGTCGCACGCTCCAACGTGCTGCTGCTGCACACGCTCGGCGCGCACGTCACGCTCGTGGCGCCGCCGACGCTGCTGCCGGTGGGTGTCGAGACGTGGCCGTGCGAGACGTCGTACGACTTCGACGCGGCGCTGGCCGCCGGCGGCAAGGGCGTCGACGCCGTGATGATGCTGCGGGTGCAGCGGGAGCGGATGAACGCTGCCTTCTTCCCGTCGGCTCGCGAGTACTCACGGCGCTACGGGCTGGACGCGCGCCGGCTGCGCGAGCTGCCCGACCACACGATCGTCATGCACCCCGGGCCGATGAACCGCGGCCTGGAGATCTCGGCCGAGGCCGCCGACAGCGCCCGGTCCACCATCGTCGAGCAGGTCTCCAACGGCGTCGCCGTCCGGATGGCCGCCCTGTACCTGCTGCTGGCCGGGGAGGACAGCGCATGAGCCGCTACGTGATCAGGAATGCCCGGCCGCTCGGCGGCGATCCCGTCGACCTGCTCGTCGACGGTGGCGTCATCGGCGCGGTCGGTCCGTCGATCGACGCGCCGGGCGCGACCGAGGTGGACGCCGCGGGGCTGGTCGCCCTGCCCGGTCTGGTCGACCTGCACACGCACCTGCGCGAGCCGGGGCGCGAGGACGCCGAGACCGTCGCGTCGGGCACGCGTGCCGCGGCGCTCGGCGGGTTCACCTGCGTGCACGCGATGGCGAACACCGACCCGGTCGCGGACACCGCCGGCGTCGTGGAGCAGGTGTGGCGCCTCGGCCGGCGCGCCGGGTGGGTCGACGTGCGCCCGGTCGGCGCGGTGACGGTCGGGCTGGCCGGGGAGCGGCTCGCCGAGCTCGGCGCGATGGCCGACTCCGCCGCCGGCGTGCGGGTCTTCTCCGACGACGGGCACTGCGTGCACGACGCGGTGCTGATGCGGCGGGCGCTGGAGTACGTCAAGGCCTTCGACGGCGTCGTGGCCCAGCACGCCCAGGAGCCGCGGCTGACGGCCGGCGCGCAGATGCACGAGGGCCGGCTGTCCGGCGTCCTGGGGCTGCAGGGCTGGCCCGCCGTCGCCGAGGAGGCGATCATCGCGCGGGACGTGCTGCTGGCCGGGCACGTGGGCTCACGGCTGCATGTCTGCCACGTCTCCACCGCCGGCAGCGTCGAGATCATCCGGTGGGCCAAGTCGCGCGGCGTCGCCGTCACCGCGGAGGTGACGCCGCACCACCTGCTGCTGACCGACGAGGCCGTCACCGGCTACGACCCGGTCTTCAAGGTGAACCCACCGCTGCGCACCCGCGAGGACGTCGAGGCCCTGCGTTCCGCCCTCGCCGACGGCACGATCGACGTCGTCGCCACCGACCACGCGCCGCACACCTTGGAGGACAAGGACTGCGAGTGGGCCGCGGCCGCGATGGGCATGACCGGGCTCGAGACGGCCCTGTCCGTCGTCCAGGCCGCAATGGTGGAGACCGGGCTGCTGGACTGGGCCGGCGTGGCGCGCGTGATGTCGAGCGCTCCGGCGCGGATCGGGCGGGTGCGCGACCAGGGCCGGCCGCTGGCCGCCGGGGAGCCGGCGAACGTCGTCCTCGTCGACCCGGCCGCGCGGTGGACCGTCGACCCGGCGGCGATGGCCAGCCAGGGCCGCAACACGCCGTTCGCGGGCACCGAGCTGCCCGGGCGGGTGGTGGCGGTCTTCCTGCACGGCCGACCCACCGTTCTGGACGGCCGGGCCGTCGCCGCCGAGGCCGCGGAGGGCGCGGCGTGAGCGAGACGGCGGTCGCGCTGGTCGTGGTTCTCGTTGCCGTGCCTCTGTTCTGGGCACTGATGTGGCTCGGCTGGCGGGCACGGCGCCGGCGGCAGGCCGGCCTGGCCCCCCTGCTGCCGGTCCCGGACCAGCGCGGCACCGGCCTGCTGGACGACGTCGAGGCGACCTACGTGACGTCGACGTTCGCCGGCCAGCAGCTGGAGCGTGTCGTCCCGTACGGGCTCGGCGTGCCGAGCGCCGCGGTGGTCCGCGTGTCCACCGGCGGGGTGCTCCTCGACCGGCGCGGCGCACCGGACGTCTGGGTGCCGGCCGGCGCGCTGCTCGGTGCCCGGCTGCAGCGCGGCATCATCGGCAAGGTCGTCGACGCGGAGGGTCTCGTCGTCTTGGAGTGGGAGCACGCCGGCACCCGGCTGGACACCGGGCTGCGGCTGCGCCACGAGGCGGACCGGCAGCGCCTGCTCGACGCCGTCGCCGCGCTGACCGGGGCAGGAAAGGAGCAGCCGTGAGCGGCGCGGTGCTGGTGCTGGAGGACGGCCGGACCTTCACCGGCGACCCGTACGGAGCGGTCGGCGAGACCGTCGGCGAGGCGGTCTTCTGCACCGCGATGACCGGCTACCAGGAGACGCTGACCGACCCCTCCTACCACCGGCAGGTCGTCGTGATGACCGCGCCGCACATCGGCAACACCGGATGGAACGACGAGGACGACGAGTCCTCGCGGATCTGGGTGGCCGGCTTCGTCGTCCGCGACCCGGCGCGCCGCGCCTCGTCGTGGCGGTCGCGGCGGGAGCTCGCCGACGAGCTCGCTGCGCAGGGCGTGGTGGGGATCAGCGGGATCGACACCCGCGCGCTGACCCGGCACCTGCGCGAGCGCGGCGCGATGCGCGTCGGCGTCTTCTCCGGCGAGGCGGCGTCGCGGCCGGTGAGCGAGCTCGTGGACGTCGTCCGGTCGGCTCCGCCGATGACCGGCGCCGACCTCGCCGACGAGGTGACGACCGACTCGCCGTACGTCGTCCCGGCGGTGGGGGAGAAGCGCTTCAGGGTCGCCGCGCTCGACCTGGGCATCAAGTCGATGACGCCGCGCCTGATGGCCGAGCGCGGCATCGAGGTGCACGTGCTGCCGGCGACCGCGACCGCGGACGACGTGCTCGCCGTCGCCCCGGACGGGGTGTTCTTCTCCAACGGCCCGGGTGACCCGGCCGCGGCCACCGACGAGATCGAGGTGCTGCGCGAGGTGCTCGCGCGGCGGGTGCCGTTCTTCGGGATCTGCTACGGCAACCAGCTGCTCGGCCGCGCGCTCGGCCTCGGCACGTACAAGCTGCGCTACGGCCACCGCGGCGTGAACCAGCCGGTGATGGACCGCACCACGGGGAAGGTCGAGGTGACCGCTCACAACCACGGCTTCGCCGTCGACGCACCACTCGACGGGCCGTTCGACACCCCGTTCGGGCGGGCGGAGGTCAGCCACGTGTGCCTCAACGACGACGTGGTCGAGGGGCTGCGGCTGCTCGACGCCCCGGCGTTCTCGGTGCAGTACCACCCGGAGGCGGCGGCCGGGCCGCACGACGCCGGCTACCTGTTCGACCGCTTCGTCGACCTCATGATCGAGTGTGAGCCTGCCGGGCAACACGCCCGGCGAGCCGCCCGGGGAACTCACACTCGGCGGGGGGAGGAGGGCTGATGCCGCGCCGCACCGACATCTCCAGCGTGCTGGTGATCGGTTCCGGCC
>JBMOMI010000361.1:0-4023 GCA_049325235.1 Actinomycetota bacterium
TCGGCGTACGCCAGCGCTCGCAGCCGCGGTGCCGCGCCGTCCAGCCCGATCCCCGAGCCGGGCGCCTGTCCGACCGCGAGGGCGACCTCGGTCTCCAGCGGCACCCACGACCCGCCGGCGGCCAGCTCGGCGCCGCGGTCGGCGAGCACCGAGGCGGTCGGGCCGTCCGCGGCGACGCGCCCGGCGGCGTCCAGGACGACGACGCGCGGGGGGAGGGTGGCCGCGTCCTGCAGGTGGTGGTCGACGACGAGCACGGCCGGTGGCGGGCCGCCGCCGCTCGACAGCGCGCCGAGCGTGAGGCGCTGCACCGCGGCCGCCGACGCCGGGTCGAGCATCGCGGTCGGCTCGTCGAGCAGCAGCAGCCGAGGCCGGCGGGCCAGTACCGCGGCGAGCGCCACGCGCTGCAGCTCGCCGCCGGACAGCGTGCGGGTCTGCCGCTCGGCGAGGTGCGCGGCACCGACCGATGCGAGCGCCTCGCGCACGGCCGGCCCGATCTCGGCGGGCGGCACTGCCGCGTTCTCCAGCCCGAACGCGACCTCGTCGTCCACACGGGGCAGCGCCACGGACGACGCCGGGTCCTGGCCGAGCAGCCCGACGTCGTCCGCGAGCCGCGCGACCGGGACGCCGGACACCTCCCGGCCGGCGACGGTCACGCGACCCTCGACGTCCGCGTCGATGCTGTGCGGTACCACACCCGCCAGCGCGCGCAGCAGCGTCGACTTACCGGAGCCGCTCGGCCCCAGCACCAGAACCCGTTCTCCCGCAGCGACGTTCAGGTCGACGTCCACGGGGGACGCCACGTCCCGCCGCGGGAACTGGACGGTCAGCCCGCGGACGGCGACGAGCGGCTCAGGCACGCCCGCGGGCGGCACGCCCGATGGCGTAGTTGTCGACCACGCCGGTCGCGAGCAGGGCGTTGCCGAGCAGCTTCGCGAGCACGCCGGTGAGCAGCACCGAGCTCGCCATGTGGATGGCGAAACGCACAAACAGGATGTCCTGCCCGAGCCAGCCCTGGACGACGGACTGGTAGGCGAAGATGGCGAGGCCCGCCACCGCACCCGAGGCGATGAAAACGCCCCAGCCCCAACGCTTGTAGCGGGTCAGTGCGAAGACGGCCTCGGCGCCGGCGCCCTGCACGAGCGCGGTCAGCAGCAGCGGCGGCCCGAACGGCGAGCCCAGCACGGCGAACTCGACGAACGCCGCCAGCACCTCGGCGAGCACGCCGGCACCGGGCCGCCGGACGAGGTACAGCGCCAGCGGGGCGACCACCATCCAGCCGCCCCACAGCACGTTCTGCGCGAGGTCCCCGGCCGGCCCCATCGCCACCTGCAGCCCGTTCCAGGCGGCGACGAGCGCGTAGTAGAGGAACCCGAAGACCGTGCCGAGGACGGCGAGCAGCACCAGGTCGCGGAAGGCCCAGGTTCCGCGTCCGCCCCGGCTCACCGCTCGCTCCCGGCGCTCGGCGAGCCGACGGAGACGGTGAGGTGCGTGACGACGTGCGGCACCTCGCTGCCGACCGCGGCCCAGGCGTCGACGGCGGTGGCCAGCACGTCAGCGAGGTCGCCGGACAGGCGCGTCGCGTAGTGCCGCGGCTCGGTTGCGGTGCCGCGCTGCCGGGCGCGCTCGATGGCGTCGGTGATGTGGCGCATGTGGTCCCCGTGCCCGTCCCCGGCGTCGGAACCGGCGTGGGAACCGGCGTCCAGCAACGGGTACAGCGACCACTGGGCGACGGCGCGGACGCCGGTCGCGGGGACGTCGACGGCCGCCGGCCGCGGCAGCCGCGTCACGGCGAGGTCGCAGGTTCGCTCACCGGGGCAGCCGCGCGAGAGGAGCACGTGCGCGACGACGTGGCCGGTCGGGGTGCGCCCTGCGGCAGCGGCGACGACGCCGGCCAGGTAGCGGGCGAGCCGCTGCTCGGCGGGACCGGTGGTCGCGCCGACGTACGTGCTGACGTCGTCCGTGCTCGTCACCAGCCCGTCGGTGAGGCCGGCCTGCTCGGCGTCGCGCAGTGCGCCGAGGATGACGTCGACGAAGTCGTCGCAGTGCGGGTGGAGGCTGAAGCGCATGCCGACGCCGAGCTCGGCGGGCTCGGCGACGCGGTGCGCCATCTCGTGCTGGGTGGTCATCACGGTCCCTTCTCTCGTCGGGCCCGCGGGTGGCGAGACGCGCACCACGTCAGTGGTGCCCGTGCCCTGCTCCCTACGCCGGTGCTAACCGGATCAGGTCTGCGGGTCTGCGGACGGGCCGCACTCTCAGCGCCGAAGCGCTCCCCGGGGGTCGGGGTCGACCGTATGCGGTGAGGCCCGGGTTCGTCCAGAAGGGGTCAGCCGGCGATGACGCGGTCGCGTCCGGCGCGCTTGGCGCGCTGCAGCGCACTGTCCGCCGCGGTGAGGGCGAGCGACCTCGTCTCGGCGCAGCTGACGCCGACGGAGACGCTGACCGTCAGCCCGTCCGCCAGGCGGGTCCACGGCTCGGCGCGCACGCTTCGCACGACGCGGTCGGCCAGGGCCCAGGCTCCCAGCTCGTCGCCCGCGAGCAGGACGACGAACTCGTCGCCCCCGTAGCGGACGATGACGTCGTCCTTGCGGCAGTGGCTGCGCAGCAGCTCGGCCAGCCGCACGAGGACCCGGTCGCCGACGTCGTGACAGAAGTCGTCGTTGACCTCCTTGAAGCGGTCGACGTCCATGAACACCGCGCACGCCGGCCCGGCCGCCGCGGTGAGGACCTGGCCGAGCATCCGCCGGTTGCCGACGCCGGTCAGCGGGTCGTGCAGCGCCTGCTGGGCCATCGAGTCGGCGTGCTCCTCGAGCTCGGCGACGCGGATCCGGTGCTGCAGCGCGGAGAACCGGTCGGAGCGGTCGGCGAGCAACCGGCGGATCGACTCCTGGGCCAGGCGCTGCCACATCGCGGTCGCGGTCGCTCTGGGCTCGCCGATCGACTCGACCTCGGCGCCGACGGCGAGCGCCCACGCACTGAGGACGTCGCGCTGGGCCGGGCCGGTGCGCCAGACCTGCGCGAGGTGGGTGCGCGCGGACTGCAGGTCGCCGTCGTCCGCGTCGATCAGGGCAGCCGCGCTGTGGGCCAAGGGATGTTCGAGCAGCCCTGGGCGCAGCCGGCCGCCCTCGAGCAGCGGCTCCAGCCGGCTGCGGGCGGCGTGCTTCTCGCCCAGCCGCTCCAGCACGAAGCCTTCGACGGCGTCCGCCCGCGCCAGCATCTCGGGGTACTCGGCGCTGTCCGCAAGCGAGCGCATCCGGTGGGAGCGGGTGAGCGCCACGACGAAGTGCCGGCGCGCGCTGCCGGCGTCGCCGGTGAGGTCGACCGTGATGCCCCACAGCAGGCGGGTCAGGCAGGCCTGGACGAGCACGATGAGGTCGAGGAACGGCGTCCCGGCCGGGTGCCCGAGGAGCTGCATCTGGGCGGCGTCCGACTGCTCGTACAGGTGCAGCTCGCGCAGCGCGAGCGCGACCGCTTGGCTGGCGGACAGGTGCTGGTACGTCGCCTGCGGGGCGGCGACGAGGCGCGTCGCGGCCGCGATGAGGTCCATGGCTTCGGCGGACCGGCCGCGGTCGAGGAGCAGCTCCGCGTGCTGGCTGAGGGCCTTGGCCTCCCACAGCGGGTCGGGGACGTCGGCGAGCGAGTCGAGCAGGGCGCGCACGTGGTGCTCGGCCTCGTCGGTCTCGCCGGTGTCTCGCAGGACGATCGCCGCCAGGTAGTGCAGGAACCGCTCCGTGCGCAGGTCGCCAGCGCGCTGGACGACGACGAGCCCGGCCCGGCAGGCGTCCGCCGCGCGCTTGCGGTCACCGGAGAGGTAGAGCGCGTGCGCGGTGACGGCGAGTGTGTTGAACGGCCCGAAGTCGCTGACGGCCGCCACGGCGGCACCGCGGTACGCCGTGGCGGCTGGGCAGGTCATGTCTGACAGCGTCGGGACGGCGGGGGGACACCTTGAGTGCGCGACGTCACCCGGCGAGCAGCGTTGCCGTCGTGAAGATCGCGGCGAGCACCGTGATGACGCCGATCATCCAC
>JBMOMI010000362.1:0-4016 GCA_049325235.1 Actinomycetota bacterium
CAATCCGGCGAAGTCCTCGACACGGCGAAAGGAGGCCGGATAGTCTCTACCCGCACCACCGCCCCCGCACACCCCTGCCCTGCCGTGTGACGCGAGTGATCACCGACTCCGAGTGTCGCTTATCGGCGCTGAGCTGGCGCCCCGCGCTGGCCTGCCGTCTGGCCGGTCACGCCCCGAGGTAGGCCGCGAGGTGCTCGCCGGTGAGCGTGGCCCGGGCGGCGACGAGGTCGGCCGGCGTGCCCTCGAACACGACGCGGCCGCCGTCGTGGCCGGCCCCCGGACCCAGGTCGATGATCCAGTCCGCGTGGGCCATGACTCCCTGGTGGTGTTCGATGACGATGATCGACTTGCCGGAGTCGACGAGGCGGTCGAGCAGGCCGAGCAGGTGCTCGACGTCGGCAAGGTGCAGTCCGGTGGTCGGCTCGTCGAGGATGTAGACGCCGCCGCTGTCGGCCAGCACAGCGGCCAGCTTGAGCCGCTGCCGCTCGCCGCCGGACAGCGTGGTAAGCGGCTGGCCGAGGGTGAGGTAGCCGAGGCCCACGTCGGACAGGCGCCCCAGGATCGTGTGTGCCGCCGGGCTGCTCGCCTCCCCGGTGCCGAAGAACGCCTCCGCCTCGCGCACCGACATCGCCAGCACCTCGCTGATGTCCCGGCCGCCGAGGTGGTACTCCAGCACCGACGCCTCGAACCGCTTGCCCTCGCAGTCCTCGCAGGTGGTGGCCATGCTGGCCATGATGCCGAGTTCGGTGTAGATGACGCCGACGCCGTTGCAGGTCGGGCAGGCGCCCTCGGAGTTGGCGCTGAACAGCGCCGGTTTGACGCCGTTGGCCTTGGCGAACGCCTTGCGAATCGGCTCGAGCACTCCGGTGTAGGTGGCCGGGTTGCTCCGTCGTGAGCCTCGGATCGGGGCCTGGTCGATGGCCACCACCCCCTCGCGCTTGGTCAGCGAGCCATGGATCAGCGAGCTCTTGCCGGACCCGGCTACCCCGGTGACTACGACCAGCACACCGAGCGGGATGTCCACGTCGACGCCCCGCAGGTTGTGCGTCGTCGCACCGCGGATCTCCAGCGCACCGGTCGGCGTCCGCGCCTTCCCCTTGAGCCTCGACCGGTCGTCGAGATGGCGTCCGGTTATCGTGCCGCTCGTCCGCAAGCCCTGGACCGTGCCCTCGAAGCAGACGGTGCCCCCCGCCGTGCCGGCACCGGGGCCGAGGTCGACGACATGGTCGGCGATGGCGATCACCTCCGGCTCGTGCTCCACGACGAGCACCGTGTTGCCCTTGTCCCGCAGCTGCAGCAGCAACTCGTTCATCCGGGCCACGTCGTGGGGGTGCAGACCCGTGGTGGGCTCGTCGAAGACGTAGGTGACGTCCGTGAGGGACGAGCCCAGGTGGCGGATCATCTTGGTGCGTTGCGCCTCGCCGCCCGACAACGTGCCGGAGGGGCGGTCGAGCGAGAGGTAGCCGAGGCCGATCTCCACGAACGAGTCGAGGAGGTGCCCCAACGCGCCGACCAGCGGCGCCACCGACGGCTCGTCGAGGCCGCGAACCCAGACCGCCAGGTCCCTGATCTCCATGGCGCAGAGGTCGGCGATGTTCTTCCCGCTGATCTTCGATGCTCGGGCCGCTTCGTTGAGCCGGGTGCCGCCACACTCGGGACAGCCGGTGAAGGTCACCACCCGCTCGACGAACCGGCGGATGTGCGGCTGCAGTGAGTCGACGTCCTTGGACAACATGGACCGCTGGATCGTCGGGATCAGCCCGGCGTACGTCAGGTTGATGCCCTCGACCTTGATCCTGGTCGGCTCCTTGTGGAGCAGGTCACCCAGTTCCTTCCTGGTGTACTTCCGGATCGGCTTGTCCGGGTCGAAGAAGCCGCAGCCCCGGAAGATGCGGCCGTACCAGCCGTCCATGCTGTAGCCGGGGACCTTGATGGCCCCTTCGTTGAGCGACTTGCTGTCGTCGTACAGCTCCGACAGATCGAAGTCGGTCACCGAGCCCCGGCCCTCGCAACGGGCGCACATGCCGCCGTGGTAGACGACGTTGCGCACGACGATCCGCTCCCCCGTGCCCTTGTCGACGGTCATCGCCCCGCTCGCCGTGCGGGTCGGGACATTGAACGAAAACGCCGTCGGCGGCCCGATGTGCGGCTCCCCCAGCCGGCTGAACAGGATGCGCAGCATGGTGTTGGCGTCGGTGGCCGTGCCGACCGTGGACCGGACGTCGCCCCCCATCCGCTCCTGGTCGACGATGATCGCCGTCGTCAGCCCTTCGAGGACGTCCACGTCGGGCCGGGCCAGCGTGGGCAGGAAACCCTGCAGGAAGGCGCGATAGGTCTCGTTGATCAGACGCTGCGACTCCGCGGCGATGGTGCCGAACACCAGCGAGCTCTTGCCGGAGCCGGAGACGCCGGTGAACACCGTCAACCGGCGCTTGGGGATCTCGACGCTGACGTCCTTGAGGTTGTTCTCGCGCGCTCCGTGCACCCGGATCAGGTCATGGCTGTCGGCAACGGGTCGCCCCGCCGGCGAGGTGCCCGCGCTGGTGGCCGTGCTCATCCGGTCGCCATCCGTACCCCAGGTCAGCGCCGCTCCTGGATGCGCAGGAGGTTGCCCGCGGGGTCGCGAACGGCGCAGTCGCGGACGCCGTACGGCTGCTCGGTCGGCTCCTGCACGACCTCGGCGTCGCTGGCCTGCAGGCGGGCGAAGGTGGCGTCCAGGTCTGGGGTGGCCAGCAGGATCCACCCGTAGGTGCCCTTGGCCATCATCTCGGCGATGGTACGGCGCTCGTCGTCGGTGAGGCCCGGGTCGGTGGCCGGCGGTGCCAGGAGGATGGACGTGTCGGGCTGGTTGGGCGGGCCGACCCCGATCCAGCGCATCCTGCCGTGACCGACGTCGGAGCGGACCTCGAAGCCGAGGGTGTCCCGGTAGAAGGCCAGGGAGGCGTCCGGGTCCTCGTGCGGGAGGAAGCTGGCGTGAATGGTGATGTCCATGGTCCTCACGCTAGCGGTGGCGCGAGGGGCGAGGCTTCTCGATTCCTGATCGGTCGGGTCACCTGCTTGGCGACGCAGGGCGGCATCCCCGCGGTGGCGGAGGCCATGGTGCGACGGTAGGTGCTGGGTGGCACGCCGACCAGTTCGGTGAAGCGGGTGCTGAAAGTGCCCAGCGACGAGCAGCCGACCGCGAAGCAGACCTCGGTGACGCTGAGGTCCCCGCGGCGCAGCAGCGCCATCGCCCGCTCGACGCGTCGGGTCATCAGATAGGCGTACGGCGACTCCCCGTAGGCGAGCCGGAACGCCCGACTGAGGTGCCCGGCCGACATGTGCTCCCCGCGGGCGAGTGCCTCCACATCCAGGGGCCGGGCGTACTCCCGGTCGATGCGGTCGCGCACCCGGCGCAGCCGGGCGAGGTCGCGCAGGTGCCGCGCCGGCCGGGGGCTGCGGGTCACTGCAGGATCGTGCCACGCCGCTACCCTGTGATGCACGAGCGGGCCGCGCGGCCCGGAAGGCGGTACGGTGCTCGTCCTGCGCGCCCTGACCAGTGAGTGACGGCCCGGCGGGGTGGTACGCGTTCCTCGACGCCCCGGGTCCGCTGGCCTTCGCGCACCGTGGCGGGGCCGGCGACGGCCTGGAGAACTCGCTGCCGGCCATCCAAGCCGCCGTGGACCTGGGCTACCGCTATCTGGAGACCGATGTCCGCGCCACCGCCGATGGCGTGCTGCTGGTCTTCCACGACGCCACCCTGGACCGCGTCACCGACCGCCGCGGGACGATCGCCCGGCTGCCCTACGCCGAGGTCGCCCGGGCCCGCATCGCCGGGCGGGAGCCGATCCCGACCCTGGCCGAGGTGCTGGCCAGCTGGCCGGGGCTTCGGGTCAACGTCGACGTCAAGGACGGCACCTCGGTGCGCCCGCTGGTGCGGCTGCTGGCCGGGTCGGCCGTGGTGGACCGGGTGTGCGTGGCGTCGTTCTCCGACCGCCGGCTGGCCGCGGTTCGCGCGGCGGTGGGTCCGCGCCTGT
>JBMOMI010000363.1:0-4002 GCA_049325235.1 Actinomycetota bacterium
GGGCGTTGCGCCGCACGGTGTCCGGGTCGTCCTGGCGTAGCTGCGCCACGAGAGACGCCGCCTCGGTGCGGAACTCGGTGAGCAGCGAGCGGACGAACTCCCGGTCACCGCTGAGCTCGGTGAGTCGCTCGAGCGCGGTCACGTCCACGGCCGACATGCGGTCGTACGCCTCCTGCAGCGCCGCCACCAGCTCCGCCGGCCGGATCGGCTTGGCGATGTACCCGTCCATCCCGGCGGCCTCGCACTCCTGCCGGTCGCGCAGGCCGGTGTTCGCCGTCATCGCCACCACCTGCGGCTGGTGGCGCGGCAGCGCGCGGATCTCCCGGGTGGCGGTCAGCCCGTCCACGAGCGGCATCTGCACGTCCATGAGCACCAGGTCGTAGTCGCCGTCCCGCACCGCGGCGACGGCGTCGCGCCCGTTCTCGACGACGTCGGCGGAGTACCCCAGCAGCTCCAGCAGCCGCGAGGCGAGCCGCTGGTTCGTCTGGTTGTCCTCGGCCAGCAGCACCCGCATCGGGGCGCGGCGGCCCAGGTCCGGGTCGAGCTCGGTCCTCGCGGGCTCCTTGCGGTGCAGCCGCGGCCGGTCCTGCAGCACGTCCATCAGGACGTCATGGGCGGACGACTGCTTGACCGGCTTGCTGAGGACGGCGTCGTACAGGTCGAGCAGCTCCGGCGGCACCTGTTCCCGCTCCCCGAACGGGACGACGAGCACCAGCGGCGAGCCGGGTCGCCGCTCCCGCAGCAGCCGCGGGGCCCACGCGGCCGGTCCGTCGGCGTCCGCCGGGACGTCGAGCACCGCGACGTCGAAACCGCGGTCGGCCCTCCAGGCCGAGAGCGCGTCGTCCACGTCGGCGACGGCGAGCACGTCCATGCCCCAGCCCCGCGCGAGCCCGGCGAGGTGCGAGCGGTGGACGTCGTTCGGCTCCAGCACCAGGAGCCGGCGGCCGGCCAGGACGTCGGGCCCGGCCTGCCCATCGCCGTCCACGTCGACTGCGGTCAAGGGGACGGTGAACGAGAACGTCGATCCGGCGCCGGGTTCGCTCTGGACGTCGATCGTGCCGCCCATCGCGCGGACGATCCGCTGGCTGATCGCCAGACCGAGGCCGGTGCCGCCGAAGCGGCGGCTGATCGACGCCTCGCCCTGGCTGAACGACTCGAACAGCCGCTCCCGGACTTGCGGCGCGATGCCGATCCCGGTGTCGCGCACCGCGACCGACAGGCCGCCGCTCCCCCAGCCGACGCGGAGCACCACACTGCCGGTCTCGGTGAACTTCACCGCGTTCGTCAGCAGGTTCACCAGCACCTGCCGGAGCCGCACCGCGTCGGAGACGACCCGTCGAGGCACGTCCTGCTCCACCAGGGACGCCAGGTCGAGCCGCTTCTGCGAGGCGAGCGGCGCGACGACGTCCATCGCGGACTCGACGACCTCGCGGACGTCGACCACGTCCTCGGCGAGCTCCAGCCGGCCGGCCTCGATCTTCGAGAAGTCGAGGACGTCGTTGATGACGGCCAGCAACAGCTCCGAGCTGGTGCGGATCGACGCCACGTACTCGCGCTGCTCGGCGTCCAGGTGGGTGCTCTCCAGCAACGCGGACATCCCGATGACGGCGTTCATCGGGGTGCGGATCTCGTGGCTCATGTTCGCCAGGAACTCGCTCTTGGCGCGGGTCGCGGCCTCGGCCACGCTGCGGGACTGCTGCTCGGACGCGACCAGACGGCTGTACCTGGTGGCGAAGCTGCCGGTGAGGAGCCAGGCCACCGCGGTGACCGCGACGACGTTGAGCGCGAAGAACGCGGCGATCCAGGCGCCGGACAGCCCGTCGCCCGGCGCCGGCGGCGGCGGCTCCCAGGCTGCCGCCACCACGACGAGCGCGACATAGGCGCCGAACCACCCCAGTGCGCGTCGGAACCCGTAGGCGAGCAGGGCGCCCAGCGGGGCGATCAGCGACCACAGGGTGACGGCTCCCGACGCTGCGAAGCCCCCGAGCTGCAGCATGAGGAACCACGGCACGAGCAGGCTGAGCAGCAGCTGCGCGTCGAGCCACCACCGCCAGTGCCAGCGCTGGTAGGCGAACAGGTTCAGCGACGCGAGGACGACGTAGGTCCAGGGCCAGAACGCCGCCCGCGGGACGCCGGCGACGACGTACAGCAGCCCCCACAGCACCCCGGCGCCGGTCATCAGCCACGCGGCGAGCACCTCCACCCGCGGGCCGACGGAGGCGCGTGCGGCGCTGGCGTCTGCGACGGCCATGGTCAGACAGTAGGCAGCATCGGGCCGCACCGGGAGGTGCTTGCGCCTACTCGCAGTGTGCCCGCCGTCATGGGGCGCGTCGGTTCTCCGAGGGCGCGTGTCGCGGGGACCTTGTCCCCTGCCCGGGCGCTGCGGGGTGCGCGGAGGGTGGTGACAGAACCGTCTCCCGGGGGGCACATGTCGCCATGGCGCTCACGCCAGTGGCGGCCGTGCTGCTGGCCCTCTTCGCCTCGACCGTGTACTCGCGGGCGCTCCTCATCACCGGACGTCGCGCCCGGCTGCGCGAGGTCGTCTTCCGGTCCTGAGTGACGGCTGCACTGCGCAGACCGGGAGGAGCACGGCCGGGATTGCGAGCAGGCACGTGCTCAGCAGGCGAGCGTGATCGCCACGACTCCTCCCCGCAGGCGCGGGACCTTCCGCCCTGTCGTCAGTCCACCGGACGGCGGGACGGTCGACGTGACCACAGGCCCTCCCCTGCGCTGCCCCGGAGGTACGCGATGAGGCGCGAGTTCAGCGTGCCGGTGAACTACCTGCCCCGCCCGTCCGACAACCTCGTGGACGACGTCTACGCCCACGCCGAGCGCAGTCCCGACCGGGCGGGCTTCGCCCGCCGTGTGGACGGCGTGTGGCAGCCGGTGACGTACCGGGACTTCGCCGACCAGGTGACGCGGCTGGCCGCCGGGTTCGTCGCCGCGGGCATCCGGCCCGGCGACCGGGTCGCCCTGCTGTCTGCGACCCGGTACGAGTGGATGCTCTGCGACTTCGCGATCTGGGCGGCCGCCGGGGTCACGGTGCCGGTCTACGCGACGTCCTCGGCGGAGCAGATCGACTGGATCCTGCGCGACTCCGGCGCCGTCGCGATCGTCGTGGAGACCGACGACCACATGGCCGAGGTGGAATCGGTCCGGCCGAATCTGCCCGATCTGCGGCATGTCTGGCGCATCGACCAGCTGGACGACGTCACCGCCGGCGGCCGGGACGTCCCCGCCGACGACGTGCACGCCCGGCACCGCGCCGTCACCAGCGACCAGCTGGCCACCGTCATCTACACGTCCGGTACCACCGGTCGACCGAAGGGCTGCGTGCTGACGCACGCGAACCTCCTGTTCGGCACCCGTAACGTGTGCACGGCGCCGGGCATCCGGGAGCAGGTCTTCAACGAACAGACGCGCACCTTGCACTTCCTGCCGCTGGCGCACGTCCTTGCCCGGGAGATCCAGCTCGCCGCCGTGCACAACGGCGTCCACCTCGCCCACGGCGACATCAAGAACCTCCCGCCGCAGCTGGTGGAGTTCAGACCCACGACCGTGCTTGCGATGCCGCGCGTGTTCGAGCGGATCTACAACACCGCCAAGCACAAGGCCGCCGACGAGGGGAAGGCGCGCATCTTCCACCTGGCCGAGACCACCGCCTCCGACTACAGCCGTTCGCTGGAGGGGGGTCGCCGGCCGGCTCCGATGCTGAGGCTGCGCCACGCCGTCCTGGACCGGCTGGTCTACGGCAAGATCCGGGCCGCGGTCGGCGGTGAGGTCCGCTACGCGGTCAGCGGCGGCGCGGCGCTCGGCGAGCGGCTCGGGCACTTCTTCCGTGGCGTCGGCATCAACGTGCTGGAGGGCTACGGTCTGACCCTGATTTTTCAGCCGGGTTCGCCCTGCCCGGTTTGTCTTGATCGGATTCGACGATTCCGGGCCCGTTGGGGTCAGCGGTTGAGGCGTCGGCTCGGTCGCTGACTCCGTTGGGTTGCTGTCTGC
>JBMOMI010000364.1:0-3990 GCA_049325235.1 Actinomycetota bacterium
TCTCAGTCGCGGTAGTTGGCCGCGACCTCCTCGGCCAGGCGCTGGCCGTTCTCGAGCGCCTGGTCCACGGTTCCCTGGCCGGCGATCGCAGCGCTGACGTCCTGGGAGACCTTCGTGCCGAGGTCAGCGAACTCGGGGATGGTCACGAACTGGATCCCGACCGTCGGCCGCGGCTGGACGCCGGGGTTGGTGGGATCGGCCTCTTCGATGGACTCCAGCGTGATCTCACCGAAGGCTGCGGCCGCATCGGCGTACTCGGGGATCTCGTACGTGCTGGCGCGCTTGCCGGATGGGACACGGGACCAGCCAAGCTCGCTGCCGACCAGCTCCTCGTACTCCTTGCTCGAGGCCCACTGCACGAACTGCTGCGCTGCCTCCTCCTTCTGCGTCGTCTCCGGGATCGCCCAGGCCCAGGCCCAGAGCCAGCCGCTGGAGTCCGTCTTGACCACCGGGGCGTGGACGTAGCCCATCTTGCCGGCGGCGTCGCTGACTTCCGGGTCCTCCAGGGAGCCGGCAGCGCTCGTGGCGTCGTACCACATGGCGGCGCGGCCCTGGCTCACCGTGTTGAGGCACTCGGTGAAGCCGGACTGCGCGGCACCGGGCTGGCCGTACTCACGGACCAGGTCGACGTAGAACTGCACGGCCTCCTTGAACTCAGGGGCGTTCACCTGCGGCTCCCAGTCCTCGGTGAACCAGGTGCCGCCGAACGTGTTGACGACCGTGGTGAGGGGAGCGAACAGCTCTCCCCACCCCGGTAGGCCACGCAGGCAGATGCCGGCCATGTCCGGCCGGCCCTCCTCCACCTTCGCCGCCAGCTCGGCGACCTGCTGCCAGGTCGGACGCTCCGGCATCTCGAGACCGAGCTCGGTGAACACGTCAGTCCGGTACATCAAGAAGGACGACTCGCCGTAGAACGGCATGCCGTACAGACCGCCGTCCGGCCCGGACAGCGAGGTGACCATGGGTTTGAGCAGGTCGTCGTAGTCGAAGTCGGCGTTCTCCTTGGCCGAGGCGCTGAGCTCCTTCAGCCAACCGTTCTCCGCCCAGATCGGGGCTTCGTAGGCGCCGATGGTGACCACGTCGTACTGGCCACCTTGCGTGGCGACGTCCTGTGTGACGCGGTCGCGCAGCTCGTTCTCCGGCAGGATCGTGAAGTTGACCTCGATCCCGGTCTCCTTGGTGAAGCTGTCCGGTGTGAGCTGCTGGATGTCCTCCATCTGAGGATTGCCGACCATCAGGACGTTGATGGCCTCCCCGCCGCCCTCAGTCCCGCCGCCACCACCTCCGCCACCGCCAGCGCCTGCGCAGGCGGTCAGAGTCAGCGAGATCGCAGCGAGGCCGGCGAACGCCGTCACGGCACGACGGTTGATCGGTGGAGCCATGGGATTCCTCCCCTTAAGCGACGCCGCGGTGGCGCCTGGTCGTGGTTGTCGGAGTGGTTCAGAAGACGTCCGCGCCGTCGAGACGGTGGACGTGGACCTGATGTGCCCGCGCCGCAGTGACGACGTCCGGGCAGACCGTGGTGGGGGACAGGCAGGTGGCGGTCCCCCAGCTCACGGCTCGCGCCAACCGCTCCTCAGGTGTGCCCGAGGAGCAGAGCCACCCGGCGAGGAGCCCATCGCCGGCACCGGCCGTGTTGACCGGGGTGACCGGAGGTGGCTCGGCGTGGACTGCTGCAGACCCGTCGGTCCAGACGGCGCCGGCCGCGCCGGCGCTCAGCAGCAGCTCGGTTCCGGTGACGTCAGCGAACCGGGTCACGGCTCGTAGGACGTCGGGGTCGGTCACGGCGCGGCTGTTGTCGGCGGTCTTCCGCACCGCATCGTTGATGTCTGCCAGCTCCCGGAGGTTCGGGCTGGCCAGGTCCGCGCCAGCACCGACTGCAGCGGCCAGTGCGGGGCCGGACGTGTCGACCGCCACGCGGGCACCGCGAGCGTGCCCCGTCGCCACCAGCTGTGCGACGAGATCCGTTGTCGCACCCGGCGGCAAGGAGCCGCAGATGACGAGCCACGTCCTGGCTGCGGCGCCGGTCGCCACCCCAGCCAGCAACTCGGACACGGCCTCGACGATGTCGCTGGCGTGCTGAGGAGACAGAACGGTGCCAGGTGCGTTCACCTTGAGCGTGTGCCCTGGCTCGAGGACGGTGGTGTTCAGTCGGGTGTCGCCAGCCACGGGCACTGGGCGGTACGGGACGCCGTCTGCCGTCAGGAGCGCGAGGAGGTGCTCTCCGGTAGCGCCGGCGACCGGGACGACCGCAGTGGTCGGCGCGCCGGCCTGGTGCAGCGCCCGAGAGACGTTGACGCCCTTACCGCTGGGCTCGACGGTGAACGCCTCCGCCCGGTGCACCTCCACGTCTCCGAGCGCGCTGACGACGTACGTGAGGTCCAGGCTAGGGTTGGGCGTGACGGTGACGATCACACGACCACCGCCTCGACGCCGTGAGCACGGATCTTGCGCACGATGCCCTCGTCGGCGGACCGGTCGGTGACGATGGTGGTCAGGTCACGAACCCGGGCGAACCGGTAGGAGGAGTCGGCGCCGAACTTGGTGCCGTCGGCGAGCAGAACACGGCGTCGGCTGACGTCGATCGCCTTGGCCTTGACCTGCGCGACCGTGACGTCGGGACAGGTGAGGCCGCGGTCGATGCTGATGCCGTTGGTGCCGAGGATGGCCAGGTCGAGGACGAGCTGGTCGAGCATCTGCGTGCCCCACTCGATGGTGGCTAAGGTATGCTCCCGAACGCGGCCGCCGAGCATGATGACCGTTACGTGCGTACGCGGAGCAAGCACAGCCGCGACCGGGATCGCGTTGGTCACCACGGTCAGGGGTCGCTCCGGATTCAGCCGCTCCGCCAGCGCCTGGACGGTGGATCCCTCGTCGAGGTAGACCGTCTCGGCGTTCTCGATGAGCCGTAGCCCCTCCTCGGCGATGCGCGCCTTGCGGTCCGCCTGCAACGTCGAGCGCACGGTGAGTCGGTCCTCGAACCCAAGGCGCTCGATCGCCACGGCGCCGCCGTGCACCCGCTTGAGCAGCCCTTGCCGCTCCAGGACCTTCAGATCCCGGCGGATGGTCTCGGGGGCGACCTGGAGGGCATCCGCCACCTCGAGCACCTCTAGGCGACCGGCCTCCCGGGCATGGTCGACGAGCCAGCGCTGTCGCTCCACTGCGTACATGACCACGTGCCCGCCTTAGCTGACGATGCCCGACCTTGCCCGGAGTGGGGTCAGGTGTAGAGCCTTCGTGTGTCACGCCGCAAGAGCCGGCCGTAATCGGGCACTGCCTCGCCCGAATCGGGCACGCTCGGGCAGTGGCCCAGGTGGTCCTGGGCGCGGTACCGACCCTCTGCGGACCTCGGCCCCTACCGCCGCGCTGCGCAACGCGGGCAGCGTGGCGCCATGATCCGCGGTGCCAGCACCGACAACCCCGTGCTGCTGCACCTTGCGGGCGGCCCCGGCGGCACCGGCATCGGCGCCATGCGCCTGGACGAGAGTCCTACGCCGCGATCGAGCCGGACGACGCCATGACCGTCGAGAGGGTCGTCGGGGGCACGATCCCGGCCGTGCTCGCCGTCCAGCGCAGCCCGGAGAAGTACGCGGCGTTCGTCGGGACCGAGCAGATGGTCGACGTCCGCGAGACCGACGAGCTGTTCCACGCGGACACCCTCGCCTGGGCGGCTGAGCGCGGGAACGACGAGCTCGTCGCGACCTTGCGCGAGTTGGGTCCGCCGCCGTACGCCGACCTGCTCGACGCCGGGCCTGGACCTGCGCGAGGAGGTGCCGCAGCTCGACGTCCCGGTCGTCGTCGTGAGGGGCGAGCACGAGGCCCGCGGCCGCGTCGAGCCGGCGCGCGAGTGGTTCGAAGCGCTGGCCACCGCGCCTCGTTCGAGCAGCCGAAGCTGTACGCCGAGCTGCTGGTCAGCGAGCTGCGCTGACCGGCTCGGGCAGGCGCAGCGGGGCGCCGGTCGCCCCCTGCGCCTCCTCGAACGTCACGCCC
>JBMOMI010000365.1:0-3988 GCA_049325235.1 Actinomycetota bacterium
GGCGAACGCCACGACCGCGTTGTCGGCCAGCCCCAGCTTGCCGGCCCCGATGAACGTGACGTCGCGCGCGAGACCGGCCTCGTCGAACCTCGAGTAGACACGCGAGAAGCCCATCCGGAACGGCATCGCGACCGAGTCGGTGAAGATCAGCGGCGAGGCGCCGGTGCCGCCCTCGCCGCCGTCGATCGTCACGAAGTCCACGCCGCGGCCGGACGACGACATCTGGCTGACCAGCTCGGTCCAGAAGGCCTCGTCGCCGACGGCGGACTTGATCCCGACGGGCAGGCCGGTCTCGGAGGCGAGGAGCTCGACGAAGTCCAGCATGCTGTCCACGTCGTCGAACTCGGCGTGGCGGGAGGGGCTGACGCAGTCCCTGCCCATCTGGACGCCGCGGGTCTCGGCGATCTCCGCGCTCACCTTGGCGGCCGGCAGCAGCCCTCCGAGGCCGGGCTTGGCGCCCTGGCTGAGCATGATCTCCAGTGCCCGGACCGGCGCGGAGGCCACGAGGTCCTTCAACCGCTGCAGGTCGAAGCGTCCCTGGGCGTCACGGCAGCCGAAGTTCGCCGTCCCGATCTGGAAGACCAGCTCGCCGCCGTGGCGGTGGTGGGCAGACAGCCCGCCCTCACCGGTGTTCTGCAGGCACCCGGCCAGGGCGGCGCCGCGGTTGAGAGCCTCCACCGCCCGACCGGACAGCGAGCCGAAGCTCATCGCCGAGATGTTGACGACCGACTCCGGCCGGAACGCCTTGGCCCGTCCGCGCGCGGCGCCGAGCACCTTGGCCGACGGCAGCCATGCCTCGCGCCCGGCCTCGGGGGAGGACGGCGGCACGGTGCGCCCGAACGTGCGGTGCTTGATGATCGGGTAGCCCGCGGTGCGCTCCACGTCGTTGTCGGTGCCGAAGCCGAAGACGTTGTTCTCGCCCTTCGCCGAGGCGTACACCCAGCGACGCTGGTCGCGCGTGAACGGCCTCTCCTCGTTGTTGCCGGCCACGATGTACTGCCGCAGCTCCGGACCGATCGACTCGATCCAGTAGCGCGCGTGCCCGATGACCGGGACGTTGCGCAGCAGCGAGTGCCGCTTCTGCAGCAGGTCGTGCGCCGCGACGGCCGCCAGGGCGACCGGTACGGCGCCCGCGGCGTTCCTCCAGCCCCGTCGTCCCATCCGGTCAGTCTGCCGACGGGTCGAGCCACCGCAAGGCGGGACGGGGTCGCTCGTGCTCCCGGCTACCCGGTGTGTCCCCGGCGGGCTCCCGTAACCACCGGCAGCGTCATGATCGCGCCGACGACGAACACCGCCGTGGCCAGGTAGATGAGCCCGAGGTGGCCGATCGTGTCGAACCCGTACGGGTAGTGGGACGGGAGCGCGACCGCCAGCGCGAGCACCGGCACGACGACGGCCGTCACCCAGGCCCACGCCTCACCGCGTCGTACGCCGAACCAGGCGAGGGCCGCCACGGCGAGGCCGGTCGCCGCGATGAAGCCGCTGACGGCGATGTGCAGGTGGCTGACGTAGTCGGCCAGTGAGGGACTGAAGGCATCGATCTCCGCCTTGCCGACGTCGACCTCGGCCGGACCGATGCCGAGCTCGAGGAACGCGCCGGTGAAGTTGCGGATGAAGAAGATCACCGCGTACCCGATGAACGCCAGCCCGGCGACCGCCATCACCGCCGACCCGAACCTGACGGTGGACACGGCCCTCGGGGTGGCGCCAGCGGCCGGAATGGTCGTCATGGCCCGCCAACCTCCTCCCAGTGCAGGACTGTTTCCGTCTCCTTGCATGGAGCGTCGACTGCCCCCGCGTGTCAAGGGGATCCGACGAAAACGGAGCGTCCGACCTCGAGGGTTGCGCCCGCACGGCGGCCGCCCGGTCAGGTGACGTCGTCCAGCACCTGCTCGATGCCGTGCCGGGCGATCGCGACCATGGCCGGGTTGGTGTGCAGGTAGTAGGGCAGCGCGATGACGCCCCCGGAGACGACCAGCCCCCGGGCACGGCGGACGGTGGCGTCGTCCGGTTCCACCGCGTCGAGGAAGACGCCGCGGTTCCGCTCGTCCATGAGGTGCCAGGCGGCGGTCACGTCGTAGGCGGGGTCTCCCACGGTGAGCATGCCGAAGTCGAGCACTCCGGTGACGCGGCCGCCACGGAGGACGACGTTCCCGGGGATGAGGTCGGCGTGCACCCAGACGGGCGCCCCGTCCCAGCGCGGTGCCGCCAACGCGTCGTCCCAGACCGCGGCGACCAGGTCGACGTCGATCAGCTCCTCGCAGCGGGCCAGCTCCTCGCAGCGGGCCAGCTCCTCGCAGCGGGCCAGCGCCTCGCAGCGGGCCAGCGCCTCGCGCCGGGTCGGGGGGCAGTCGCCCGCAGAAGCGCGCACCCTCGCGTCCACGGCGAACGTGTGGTCTCAGGGCACGGCCGCTTTGGGGCGCGTCGCCCGGCCGGTACGGCGCCCCCGACACGCCGTACCAACGCAACGGGAGAGGCGCCTCGACGCCGCGGCGACCGCCTCCGCCGCGCCCGAGCTGCCGCGACGTCCCGGCTGCGGAATGCACGCCGAGTTCCGCCGGGCGACTGGCACGCTCTGTCTGGCGTCTTGATCAGTAGTCGGGCGTGACGCGCCCGCCGGGCCTCAGGCTGCCAACAGGCGGCCAGGACGCCTCGTGGTTCCAAGGCGTCGAAGGGCTTCGACGGGCAACGTCGCGGCCGCTCGGCGGGTGGCCAGCGCGGGCCGCTCGCGGCCCGCGCACTTCTCGGTGAGCAGGGTGCGCAGACCTCCCGGTGCCGAGCGTCCCTTGGCGGTCGCGACGACCTCGCGGGAGTGCCGGTGCACGCGCGGCAGCCGAAGCCGGCCCGATGCCCGCCGCGACCGCCCGGCCTTGCCGCACGGGACGGGGGCACGGGACTGTCCGCCGCGTCAGCTACTACTCAGATCGAGAGGAGGTGACATGGCACCGAAGCGCCGAACAGTCCGCGACGAGAACGTCCCCGCGCACGCCAACGTGCTGCGCGGTCTCACCGGGCCTGGGCCGGTCACCCGCGCCGAGTTCGCCGAGGCCGCCCGCGCCAACCATGACCGATACGGTTACTGGGGCGTTTCCGTGTGGATGGCGGTCACGGACGACGACACCGATCAGCTGCTGCGAACCCGGCTCGCGCGCTTCGACCGGGTCGCGACCTACCGGGTCGCCGACCTGTCCGCTGCTGGCTTGGCCGTGCTTCCGACCGGTGCCGCGCCACACGCCGACGTCGTCGTCATCACCGCGGGCGTTCCAGCTGACGGCGAGCGGGCCCTCGACCTCTTGCTGGACCGGATGCTCGCGACCGCGCACACTGAGACAGACAACGTCCACGTCGACCGGGAAGGGGACGGCTCGTGATTACCATCGACCTGCCCGCCGACCTGAACTTCGTCGACGACGACGGGCTGAACCTGGCCCGCGTGCCGGAGATCGGACCGCCCCCGCCCGGGACCGTCGCCGTTGCCGGCACTCCGAGCGCTTGGACGTGGGCTCTGATCGTCGGCCTTGACGACGGCTGGGTGCGCTTCCGACCGGTCACCGCCCGCGAGGCGGCCCGGCATGGGTCTCTGGTCGCCAGCTGACCAGCGGCCGCCACCGCCACGACGCCCGCTCCGCGTGGAGCGGGCGTCGTCGTGGCGGCCTTGCTCCGGGCGCCGGTCCAGCGGCTCACGGGGTGCTGTCAGGGCTGCTGGGGGAGCTCGTGTTGGTGGTGTGGTCGCAGCGGTAACCGGGGGGTTGCTCAGACGGGCAGCAGCCGGACCGTCGGCAGGGAGGCGTTCCGCGCGTGTGCCTGGCACGCGTTCTTCGCGGCGGTGTAGATCGCGCGCATCGCGAATCCTGCGCCCAGGACGCGTGAGATCAGATGCCTCTCCCGCCCCTCGAGGGGCTGCTACACGACGCCGACGTCGTCGCCTCCGGCTCACGTTCACCGGCGGCGCACCGGCAGCAACAAGGCAGCCATCTCCGTGCAGGGC
>JBMOMI010000366.1:0-3986 GCA_049325235.1 Actinomycetota bacterium
GTACGGGAGCGGCGGGGGCGCCGGGAGGAGTCATCGGCCCGCCGCGGGGGTGGCCCGGGCCGCCGCTGCCCGGGCCGCCGGTGCCGGGGTCGCGTCCGCCGGGGATGTCTCCGTCACCGTCGTCGTGGTGGCGGCCGGGCCAGGAGAGCAGGCGGGCGGACTCGGCCAGGGCGGCGGCGGCGGGATAGGTGTGGCCGTCGACGCCGAGCAGCAGGCCGGTAACCGGGTCGGTGAAGATCCGGCGCAGGGTGCCGCCGTGCTCGGCGATGGCCCTCGCGACGTCGGCGGGGAGGTAGCCGTAGCCGGCCAGGTGGCAGGGGGCGTCGTCCAGGCCGAGCAGGGTGGGGGCGGCGATGGTGAGCAGGATGTGCGGGCGGGACCCGGCCCACCGCCCGCCCTCGGGTGCCGGCGGCCGGCCGGCGGCGACGTCGTCCAGCACCCGCTGCGCCCAGGAGGTCAGAGCGTCGAAGCGTGCGGCGTCGATGCCGTCGGAGCGCTCGGCGGCGTGCGCCAGGCCGTCGATGGCGGTGTAGATGGTGGCGATGTCCTGCGCCGGTCCGGTGACGATCAGCTCGGCGATCCCGTCGCGCAGCGGGTTGGGCACCACCCGCCGGTCGCGGCGGCCGGCGGCGTGCCGTCGAGCCGCGGCGGCGGCGTCGACCGCGGTGGCCTCCAGGGCGACCCGGTCGCGCACCTGGGCGTTGGTCAGCTGTGGGGCGTCGGCGGCGACCGCGGCGTCCACCGCGGCGGCCTGCTCGGCGGTCAGCTCGTCGGTGCCGGTGACGATGGTGCGGGCCCGCGGGTAGTCCAGGTCCCCAGTGGCCAGGAGCGCCAGCGTGCACGGCAGCCGGTCGACCAGGGCGGTGGCCTCGTGCAGCCGGGCTTGCCCGGCTCGGGTGCCCCAGCGCAGCACGGCGGCGACCTGGTCGGCGGTGAACTCCCCGGCGCCGTCGGCCTCGAACCTGGCGTCCAGGGCGGCCAGTGCCCGCACCTGGACCGCCTTGGCCCACGAGGCGATCTTCTCGGCGGCCGCGGCCACCTCCAGCAGCCCGGCGTCGGTGAGCTCGGCCAGCGCGCCTGCGGCGTCCTCCAGGTCCGCGGCGCGTCGAACCGGGTTGTCGGCGTGCGCGCCCAGCCACTGCCCGCACACCACGGTCCGGCCCGGGCGGGGCCACTGCAGCTGCGCGGGGACGAGGACCGGGGCGGCCGGCAGCGCCGCCTGCCACCGGTCCTCCGCCACGCTCATACCGGGAAGCCTAGTCGAACACCTGTACGACTGCAAGGCGGTGAGTTCGGCGTTTCTCACGTATCGGCAATGGTCACCGAACCGTCGGACGCGCCAGGATGGCGACGTCCACGCCGTCGTCCTCGAAGGAGCCGGATCCGTGCTCACCAAGCCCGCGCTGTCCTACGCCTCCGGGGTGTCCGACGTCCCGCTGCTCGGGGAGACGATCGGCGCCAACTTCGAGCGAGCGGTCGCCCGCTTCGGTGACCGGGAGGCGCTCGTCGACTGCGCGACGCAGCGACGGTGGACGTACTCCGAGCTGGACGTGGAGGTCGACGAGGTCGCGCTGGGGCTGATGGCCCTCGGCGTCGGCAAGGGCGACCGGGTCGGCATCTGGGCGCCGAACTGCGCCGAGTGGGTGCTCGTGCAGTACGCCACCGCGAAGATCGGCGCGGTTCTCGTCAACGTCAACCCGGCGTACCGGTCGCACGAGCTGCGCTACGTCGTGCGGCAGTCGGGGATGAGCGTGCTGGTCAGCGCGGTCAGCCACCGCACGAGCGACTACCGCGCGATGGTGGAGGAGGTCCGAGCCGAGTGCCCGGAGCTGCGGCAGGTGGTCTACATCGGCGAGCCGTCGTGGCGTGACCTGGTCGCGGCCGGGTCGGGCGCCGACCACGTCGAGCTGGAGCGGCGGATGGCCACGCTGTCCTTCGACGACCCGATCAACATCCAGTACACCTCTGGGACGACGGGTTTCCCGAAGGGTGCGACGCTCTCGCACCACAACATCCTCAACAACGGGTACTTCGTCGGAGAGCTCATCCACTACACCGAGCGCGACCGCGTCTGCCTTCCGGTGCCCTTCTACCACTGCTTCGGCATGGTGATGGGCAACCTGGGCGCCACCTCGCACGGCGCCTGCATCGTCATCCCCGCACCGGCTTTCGACCCCGCGGCGACGCTGCGCGCGGTCGCCGAGGAGCGGTGCACGTCGCTGTACGGCGTCCCGACGATGTTCATCGCCGAGCTCGGGCTGCCGGACTTCGCGTCGTACGACCTGTCGACGCTGCGCACCGGGATCATGGCCGGCTCCCCCTGCCCGGTCGAGGTGATGAAGCGGGTGGTCTCGGAGATGCACATGTCCGAGGTGGCGATCTGCTACGGCATGACCGAGACGTCGCCGGTGTCGACCATGACCCGCACGGACGACGACCTGGCCCGGCGCACCGAGACCGTGGGGCGCGTGATGCCGCACGTGGAGGTCAAGGTCGTCGACCCGGCCACGGGCCTGGAGCTGCCGCGCGGCCAGGCCGGGGAGCTGTGCACCCGCGGGTACTCGGTGATGCTCGGGTACTGGGACGAGCCGGAGAAGACGGCCGAGGCGGTGGACGCCGCGGGGTGGATGCACACCGGGGACCTCGCCGTGATGGACGACGCCGGCTACGTGAACATCTCCGGGCGGATCAAGGACATGGTGATCCGGGGAGGCGAGAACATCTACCCCCGCGAGATCGAGGAGTTCCTGTACTCCCACCCGGACGTGGCCGACGTCCAGGTGATCGGCGTGCCGGACGAGAAGTACGGCGAGGAGCTGATGGCCTGGGTCGTGCTGCGGCCCGGCGCGGAGCCGCTGACCGCCGAGGCGCTGCGTGCGTTCTGCCAGGGCAAGCTCGCGCACTACAAGATCCCGCGGTACGTGCACTGCGTCGACGGGTTCCCGATGACCGTGACGGGCAAGGTGCGCAAGGTCGAGATGCGCGAGCAGGCCGTCGAGATCCTCGGCCTGCAGAAGGCCGCGGCGGTCCGGAACGCCTGACGTCGACGAACACGCCGAAGGGCCCCGCCGAGAGCGCGTCCCGGCGGGGCCCTTCGATCGTGCTGTGTGTGTCAGCCGACGGACACGATCGTCCGGCCGGCCTCCTCGGCACCGTTGGAGAACCGGACCCAGCCCAGGTACGGCGTCGCGTCGTCGACCGTCAGGGCACCGGTGAACGTGACCTGCTGCCCGGGTGTCACCTCGGCGGACGACGGGTCGAGCACCAGGTTGCCGGCGTCGGCGTCCCCGACGAGGAACTCCCGGACGTCGAACGTCGTCGACTCGGCGCCGCCCTCGACCCCCCACGCCTGGACGTGCACCGTGTAGGTACCTGGGGCGAGCTTGGTCGTGGTGATGCGCTCGGCCGCCGTGCCGGACGCCGAGGACAGCAGCGGCCGCGTGCCGCCGACCTCGGTGATGAAGAGGTCCAGGTCGTCGTTCGGGTTGCCGGGCACCAGCTCCACCCGCGTCAGCGTCGTGCCCTCCGGGACCGTCAGCTCCTGGGTGTGGTTGCGCGGGTCACCGGCGGTGAAGTCGCCGCCGCCGGTGTTCTGCGCGCTCGCGCCGGTGACCGTCCCGGGCGCCAGGCCCTTGACGGCCGTCGTCATCGTCCCGGCGAAGCCGGAGGTGACGTCGATGGTGATGGAGTCGGCGCCCGCGTCGGCGTGCACCTCGTCCGGGGCGGCGACAGCCACCGGCCGCACCGCGACCGGGCTGCGGACCGTCGACGCGGACTCGGTGGTCCCCTGCCAGGTCAGGTAGCCCTGGGCGTAGGACCCGAAGGCCGACTGAGGCGTGGCCGTGAACGTCACCGTGTACGTGGCCGACTGGCCCGGCCGCAGCGTCAGCACCGACGGCTCGACCTTGACGTCGAGGCCGTCGAGGCCCTCGACCGAGGCGCGCCAGGTGGCCCGCTTCTTCGACACGTTCGTCACGGTGCGCTCG
>JBMOMI010000367.1:0-3983 GCA_049325235.1 Actinomycetota bacterium
ACGTCCTCGTCGAGGTCGGCGGTCATCGTCATCGCGGCGGGGGCCAGCCGGGCCTCGGTGTACCGGGCAGCTGCCGGACCGGCGTCCAGGGAGCCGAAGTTCCCGTGCCCGTCCACCAGCGGCAGGCGCAGCGAGAACGGCTGCGCCATCCGCACGAGCGCGTCGTAGATCGCGGCGTCGCCGTGCGGGTGCAACTTGCCCATCACCTCGCCCACGACCCGGGCGCTCTTGACGTGGCCGCGGTCGGGCCGCAGCCCCATCTCCGCCATCTGGTACAGGATCCGGCGCTGCACCGGCTTCAGGCCGTCCCGCGCGTCCGGCAGCGCGCGCGAGTAGATCACCGAGTACGCGTACTCGAGGAACGACGTCTCCATCTCCGAGCCGACGTCGATGTCGACGATGCGCTCGGTGACGTCCTCCGGCGGCGGCGCGGGTGTGGAGCGGCGGGCCATGGGCTCCATCATCCCGTCCGTCACCGACAGCCGGTGGGCAGGGCACGCCGGGGCCACGGCACACTCGGGCCGTGCAGACCACGCAGACCACGGCGCTCGAGGCGGCCGTGCTGGACGCCGTCGACGCCGCCGAGCTCGTCGAGGACCTGCGGCAGGCGGTCGCCATCCCCAGCGTCGGGGGCACCGACGCCGAGATCGACGTCCAGGCCTGGGCGGCCGAGCGGCTGCGCGCTCTCGGCGCGGACGTCGACCACTGGCGGCTCGACCTGCCGTCCCTGCGGGCGGACCCCGGGTACCCGGGGGAGGAGGTGCGCCGCGACGAGGCGTGGGGCTGCGTCGGCACGGTGCCGGGCGTCTCCGGCGCCGGCGTCCCGGCGCTCGTCCTCGGCGGCCACATGGACGTCGTCCCGCCGGGGGAGGTGGACCTGTGGCCGGGCGGCGACCCGTGGACCCTGCGGGAGGCCGGCGGCGAGCTGCACGGCCGCGGCTCGTGCGACATGAAGGCCGGTGTGGTCGCCGCCATCGGCGCGGTGGCGGCACTGCGGCGGGCCGGGGTCACCCTGGCCCGGCCCCTGGCCGTCCACTCGGTCATCGCCGAGGAGGACGGCGGGCTCGGCACGTTCGCCACGCTGGCGCGCGGGCACACCGGCGAGGCGTGCGTCATCGCCGAGCCCACCCACGGCGACCTGCTCGTCGCCAACAGCGGCGCGTGCACGTTCACCCTCGAGGTGCCCGGGCTGGCCACACACGGCGCCACCCGGACGCGGGGCGTCTCGGCGCTCGACTGCCTGCTGCCCGTGCTCACGGCGCTGCGCGAGCTCGAGGCCGAGCGCAACGCCGACGTCGACCCCCGGTTCGCGCACCTGGACCTCGCGGCGCCGATCTCGATCGGCACGGTGCACGCCGGCGACTGGAGCAGCACCGTGCCCGACCGGCTGGTCGCCGAGGGGCGGTTCGGCGTCCTGCCGGGGGAGCCGATCGAGCTGGCCCGTCGCGCGTTCGAGGCGGCGGTCGCGGCGGCCTGCGCCGACGACCCGTGGCTGTCCGAGCACCCGGTGCGGGTCACCTGGTCCGGCGGCCAGTTCGCCTCCGGCGCGCTGGCGGACGGCCACGGACTGGACGACGAGGTGGCGGCCTGCGTGACCGCCGCCGGACGGCGGGCGCCGCGCCGGCTCGGTGCGCCCTACGGGTCGGACCTGCGCCTGTACGCGGCCGCCGGGATCCCGACGCTGCAGTACGGGCCCGGCGACGTCGGCCTCGCTCACGCGGTGGACGAGCGCGTACCGGCGGACGAGGTCGTCACGGCCGCCCGCGTGTTCGCGCTCCTCGCCCTGCGCAGGTGCGGCGTCGCGTGACGTCCCTGCGTCAGGTGCCGGCCACGCCGCGGTCGTAGCGTCGGCGGCAGCCCGGGGAACCGGCCGAAGGGAGGCCCGATGTTCATCCAGGTGATGCAGGGGCGGGTCGCCGACGAGACCCGGCTGCGGGCGCAGCTCGAGCGCTGGCTGACCGAGCTGGCCCCGGGCGCCGAGGGCTGGCTCGGTGGCACGTTCGGGACCACGGACGACGGCACGTTCGTGGGCGTGGTCCGGTTCGCGTCGCGGGAGGCGGCCGAGCGGAACTCCCGCCGAGCGGAGCAGGACGAGTGGTGGCGCGAGACGGCGTCCTGCTTCGCCGGGGACGTGACGTTCCACGACTGCCCCGACGCGCGGGTGCTGCTGAAGGGCGGGTCGGACACCGCCGGCTTCGTCCAGGTGATCCAGGCGCGCGTCGTCGACCGCGACCGGCTCGTCGCGATCGAGGAGCAGGCCGCCGAGCTGATGGCGTCCGCGCGACCGGACGTCATCGGCGCCACCTTGGCGATCGGCGACGACGGCACCGTCACCGAGACGGTCGCGTTCGTCTCCGAGGACGCGGCGCGGGAGGCCGAGCGTCGGGAGCCGCCGCAGCAGCTGCGGGCGCTCCGCGAGCAGGAGGCCTCGGCCATGGCGGACGTGTCGTACCTCGACCTGCACCGGCCCTGGTTCGCCAGCGCCGTCTGACGCGCGTCAGCCGGGCGGGTGGGCGCCCCACCGGCCGAGGTGCACGACCTCGGCCGGTGGGCGTCGTCCACGCCGCAGGCTGGGGGAGCGGCGGTCCGGGGCGGGGTAGCCGACGCTGACCACGCCGACCGGTCGCCGGCCGGCCGGGACGCCGAAAGCCGTTCTGAACCGGGCGATCTCGGCCGGTCCGCCGACTCCGAAGAAGCATGCGGCGAGCCCCTCGTCGACGGCCGTGAGCAGCATCAGCAGAGCGGCCATGCCGGTGTCGACGTCCCAGTAGGGGACCGGCCACCGGCTCTCGTCGCGGTCCGTCCAGCCCTTGTCCGGCTCGGCGTACCGGTCGAGGTAGGCGCTCTTGTTGCTGAGGCAGACCACGAGCAGCGGCGCCGTCATCATCCTGCGCAGCCAGCCGTCCGGCTCCGTCGGGTCGGCCGTGGCCTCCCAGTAGCGGCGCCGGTCCTCGGCGTCCGCCAGGACCAGGAAGTCCCAGCCCTGCGTGAAGCCGGCGCTCGGGGCGCGGACGGCGTGGTCCAGCAGGCGCTCGACGACCTCGGCCGGCACGGGGCGGTCGGGGTCGTAGGCGCGCACCATCCGGCGCCGGCGGATGACGTCTCGGAGCTCCACGGCCCCAGCCTGTCAGCCGCCGGCGACGGGGCGTGCCTCAGACCTCGGCGAACTGGATCTCGGTGAACTCCGCCTCGCCGACGACTTCCGCGATCCAGTCGATGACCTGCTGCTGGTCGGTGCGGTAGGCGAAGTCCGTGCCGCGGCACCACTCGTTGAGCCCGAACGACGTGACGGCGACGATGACGTTGGACTCGAAGCCCCCGGAGAACACCGGGCCGCCGGAGTCCCCGGAGCACGTGCCGCCGCGGCCCTTGCCGTTCCCGTTGGTCTGCAGGTTGAACCCGTCGGTGAGCGCGCTGCCCAGGTTGGTCAGCTTGGCCTGCGCCATCAGCCGCTCGCGGAACGACGTGACCTTCACCGGGTTCACCTCGGTGAGGCCGTAGCCGCTCGCGGTGAACGTCGTCTCCTGCAGGCCCCGCCGGGTGGCCAGGCGGTCCAGCGAGCCGGCGACGGCCAGGACGCCGTACTCGCCGAGCGTGATCGGCTGGTCGAGGATCACCAACCCGACGTCCTTGGTGTCCGGGAAGCCGGCGAAGTCGGCGAAGCCGAAGTTGTACAGCTCGTCGGACGTCGCGCACACGGTGCCGAGCGTGCCCGGCGCGCAGGTCTCCGGGTAGCCGCTGACCGGGTCGACGCCCGTCACCGGGTCGAAGTTGGCCCCGGCGTCCTGCTGGAAGTAGACACGCGCCTCCTGCACTCCGTCGGTGCAGTGCCCGGCGGTGAGGAAGACCGTCGAGGTGAGCAGCGAGCCGGAGCAGCGGTGGCTGAACTCGCCGGCCTCGTCGTAGAAGACGACCAGGCCGACGAACGGGTGCTCGTGGTCCTCCACCCAGTTGCCGGTGATCGCCGCCGCCGGTGCGGTCGA
>JBMOMI010000368.1:0-3258 GCA_049325235.1 Actinomycetota bacterium
CCTCCGGCGGTGCCAGCGCAGCGCGGGCCCGTCCACGCCGCGTGCTTCCGCCTCGGCGACGAGCCGCTCGACGAGCAGGGCGGCCGCCCGAGGGTCGTCGGTGGTGCGGCCGATCACGGACGGCACCAGGGGAAGCAGGCGCTGGCGCCCCGAGTCGCTGACGGAGTCGTTCACCATCCGGGCCAGCTCGGCGAGCAGCGGGTGCGTGCACCTCGGCTGGTCGCTGAACGGCTCCCCGGCCAGGACCGAGGCGTACTCCATGAAGCACGCCCCCTCCTCGGGGCCGAGGTGGCTGCCGCGTGACAGGCGCGGCAGGCCTGCGGGCGTCTGCGGGATCTGGCTCATCGGCGTCCCACCGTCCCTCTGCTCGGTGCTCCTTCGACGGTAGGCACCTGGGCTCGTGGTCACAAGCGGTTGGGCCGACTGGGGCAGGACCTTGGTCGGCGGAACACCGGTTCCGTTGGTCGCCGCGGCGGCCACGGCGTACAAAGGTCGCGTGCGTCACGTCGAGATCGAGCCGCTGCCGCTGGAGCGGCTGGCCGGCCTCCTGACCCCCGAGCGGGCGGAGCGGCTGATGACCACGGCGGCACGCGCGCGGGAGCTGCTCGACGGCCGCGTGGTCTGGAACGTCAACTCCACCGCGCAGGGCGGGGGCGTGGCCGAGATGCTGCAGACGCTGCTGGCGTACAGCCGCGGGGCCGGGGTGGACACCCGGTGGCTGGTGCTGCGCGGCGACCCGCAGTTCTACGCGATCACCAAGCGGCTGCACAACGTGCTGCACGGCGAGCCCGGCGACGGGGGTCCGCTCGGGGACGCCGAGCGCGAGCACTACGAGGCGGTCCTCGACGACAACCTGCAGGCGATGGTCCACGAGGTCCGGCCCGGGGACATCGTGCTGCTCCACGACCCGCAGACCGCCGGCCTCGTCGAGGGGCTCCAGGCCACCGGCGCCCACGTGATCTGGCGCAGCCACATCGGCCGCGACACCTCGAACGAGCACACCGAGCGCGGGTGGGCGTTCCTGCGCCGCTACGTGGAGAAGGCGGAGGGCTTCATCTTCTCCCGCCGCCAGTACGCCCCGGAGTGGGCGGACCCGAGGCGGGTGGCCGTCATCCCGCCGTCCATCGACCCGTTCACCGCGAAGAACCAGGAGCTGACGGCCGAGGAGGTGACCGGCGTCCTGTGCCACACCGGCCTGGCGACCGGGGACGACTGCCCGCCGCCGCGGTTCCGGCGCCGCGACGGCCGTGAGGACGTGGTGCGCCACCACGAGGGCATCCTCGTCAACGGGTCGGTGCCACCGCCGATCGAGGAGCGGGTGATCCTCCAGGTGAGCCGGTGGGACCGGCTCAAGGACATGGCCGGTGTGCTGACCGCCTTCTCGCGCCACGTCTGGGAGCTGCCCGACGACGTCCACCTCATGCTCGCCGGACCGGAGGTCTCCGGCGTCGCCGACGACCCCGAGGGGGCCGAGGTGCTGGCGGAGTGCATCGCCGCCTGGCGGGCGCTCGACCCGGCGGCCAAGGCCCGGGTGCACCTGGCGGCGCTGCCGATGGACGACGTCGACGAGAACGCGATCATGGTGAACGCGCTGCAGCGGCACGCGTACGCCGTCACCCAGAAGAGCCTGGTCGAGGGGTTCGGCCTGACCGTCACCGAGGCGATGTGGAAGGGCCGGCCGGTGGTCGCCAGTGCGGTCGGGGGCATCCAGGACCAGATCGTCGACGGCCGCGACGGCCTCCTCGTGCACGACCCGACCGACCTCGACGAGTTCGCCGGGCACCTGAAGCGGCTGAGCGGCGACCCTGCTCTCGCCGACCGTCTCGGCGCCGCCGCCAAGGCGCGCGTGCAGGACCAGCTGCTCGGCGACCGGCACCTCATCCAGTACGTCCGGCTGTTCGAGGCGCTGCTGGGCTGACGCGCGGCACTCGTCGACCGCTGGTTACTCGCCGACGCGTTCGGTCCGGTTCTCGCGCCGAGACGCCCGGACATAGTGGGCGGCCGAGGCGGCGACGCCACCCCAGAGGAACACCGCCCCGACGAGCAGCATGACGACGGCCGAGGTGTCCACGACACTCACCCTTCGATCTTCATCTCGTGGCCCTTGCGGAGCTGGCTGAGGACGACGGCGGCGACGAGCGAGAGCGCCACCGCGCCCCAGCCGACGGCGAGGAGCCCGCTCAGCGGGTAGTCCCCGTACCGGCTGGTGACCTCGGTGTAGAGGTTGTACAAGGTCATGCCCCCGAGCAGGACCGGGGTGATGACGAGCAGCGAGATCTTCCACCAGGCGCCGAGCCGGATGAAGGAGATCGCGTTGGCGTGGTCGCGCAGGACGTCGAGCTCCTTGCCGATCCAGGCCACCAGGACCACCTCGAACAGCCCGCAGAGGACGAGGCCGAAGTTGTTGAGGAAGCGGTCCGCGGTGTCGAGGTAGAACAGCCCGCCCTCGGTGACGTACAGCAGGCTCACGACGAACGCGGTGCCGCACAGCCAGTTGACCGCCGGCCCGCGCCGGAGGTGGAACTTCTCGCGCACCGCCGCGATCCCCGGTTCGAGGATCGACACCATCGACGTCAGGCCCGCGAAGAACAGCGTCGCGAAGAACACCACGCCGAACACGTCGTTCAGGCCCGGCAGCGTGTTGATGATCTGGGGGAACGCGATGAACGCGAGGCCGACCCCACCGGTCCCGGCCACGTCGGTCACTGCGGCCTGCGACGCGGAGGCCAGGAAGCCGAGCACCGCGAACACCCCGATGGCGGCGAGGAACTCGAAGCTCGCGTTCGAGAGGCCGACGAGGAACGCGCTGTTGGTCAGGTCGGTGCGGCGGGGTAGGTAGCTCGCGTACGCGATCATGATCGAGAACGCGATGCTCATGGAGAAGAAGACCTGGCCGTACGCCGCGATCCACACCGCCGGGTCGGTGAGGGCTCCGAAGTCCGGGGTGAACAGCACGTTGAGGCCCTCGCCCGCGCCGTCGAGGGTGATGCCACGCAGCACGAGCAGGAGCAGGAGGACGACGAGCAGCGGCATGAGGTAGCGGGCGGCTCTCTCGATGCCTCCCCGC
This sequence comes from Actinomycetota bacterium, assembly GCA_049325235.1. Taxonomy (GTDB): domain Bacteria; phylum Actinomycetota; class Actinomycetes; order Actinomycetales; family SCSIO-59966; genus SCSIO-59966. The sequence continues at coordinate 3,068 of JBMOMI010000368.1, forward strand.
ACGCCGCCGTGCAGGATGACGTAGACCAGCAGCCAGGCCAGGAGGACCGGCACCAGCACCGGCCAACGCACCCCGCCGATCTGCCAGAAGCCCTCGGGCGCGCCTCCGGCGGACGCGGCGAGGAAGTCGCCGACGAAGAAGCCGGCGGTGTCCTCGCCCCACTGCCGGCCGAACGAGTACCAGATGTAGGC
>JBMOMI010000368.1:3268-3975 GCA_049325235.1 Actinomycetota bacterium
CGACGACGTAGTACGTGGCGATGAAGAAGGCCACCGCCACCTGCCACCAGCCGAGCCACTCCCAGCGCCGCCGGATCTCCCGGAAGGCGTGCGGGGCTCCAGACCGGTGCCGGTGACCGAGCGCGTACTCCAGCACGAGGATCGGCAGCGCCGCGGTCCCGATCGCGACGAAGTACGGGATCAGGAACGCCCCGCCGCCGTTCTCGTACACCACGTACGGGAACCGCCAGATGTTGCCGAGCCCGATGGCGGACCCCATCGCCGCGAGAAGGAAGCCGAGCTTCGATCCCCACTGCTCCCGGGTGGCGACCATGGCTTGGTCTGTGCTCATCTTCGGCCTCCCATCCGGTGACGTGACCCCACGGCAGACATCGAGACGCACACCGTGGCGCGCCGGTCGGGAGCCGTCAAACGCAGGCGGTCGAGCGCGGGCCGGGACCTCCGGCTCTGCCGGCCGGGTGTCGCGTCCGGTCAGCCTGGCCGGGTGAGGAGGCGACCGGCCGTCGATGCGGTCGTGGTGGGGGCGGGGCTGAGCGGGCTGTCGCTGATGCTGCACCTGCTGCGCCGGCCCACCGGGGTGCGCCGGATCGTGCTCGTCGACCCCGCGCCGCTGCACCCCTCGGACGCCGCCTGGGCGGGGTGGTCCGCCCGGCCCCGGCTCGTCGACGAGATCACGGCCCGGTCCTGGTCACGCGTCGCCGTGCACG
>JBMOMI010000369.1:0-3948 GCA_049325235.1 Actinomycetota bacterium
GGCGGGTGGCCAGGTGCTGACGCCAACTCTTGGTCACGGCGTCCTCACCGCTTCCGCCGGCCCTGCCCGCCGCGCGCTCCCGCGCCTCACTGAGCCGCGACTGCTCCAGCAGGAGCGCCTCACGCTCGTCGAGGATCGCCAGCCGCGCGTCGATGATGGCCAACCGGTCGGAGGCGTCACCTGCCGCGCGCTCGCGTCGCCGGTGGGAGCGGAGCACCGCGACCCCCTCCACCGCCAACGCCAGGGTCACCGCAAGGGCCAGGCCGATCCCGATGGTGAGGAAGCGGACCTGCCTGGCGCCGTCGTACACGGGGGTCGCGCCGACCCGGGTGGTGAGGTGCTCGACGGTGTACTGCATCGCCGGTGGAGCGAAGGCCGCGTCCTGCTGCTCCTTCAGCTGGGCCTCGATGATCGAGAGCACCTGCTGGACGGTCGCCACGACCTGATCCGGGTCGGCCGCCTCGGCTTGGACGACGAGGATGGGCGACCGGCTGGTCTGCTGGACGACCGCGTAGTCGGTGGAGTTGCCTGCGGCAGCGACCTGCTGTTTGGCCGCCTCCCCGTCCGCGGACAGGCCCATGGCCTGGGCCATCGTCACCGGTCCCAGAGCCAGGTACGGGTTGAGCGCGGTTTCCCCGTCAGCCGGGGTGATGACGACGGTCGAGGCGCTCGCGCTGTAACTCGGGTCGATCTGCGGCGGGACGAGCACGGCGGCCACTCCTGTCAGCAGCAGCACGGGGGCGCTGATCACCCATCGCCGGACGACGACCTTCAGCACTTCCCAGAAGTCCACGGCGTCCTCTTCCCTGCTCCCGAGTTCCCTGATCGGCGAGTGCGCGGCTCAGTCGACCGGAGGGATCAACCCGTGGCCGACGAACGAGGCGATGGTCCCCAGCACGTCCTGCTCGACGTCGCCGCGCTCGACCCCGTACGCCTCGGCCAGTAGGGTCACGACCTCGGACGGCATGTGTTCCCCGTCGGCGAGCCGCCACACGTCGCTGGCGGTCTCGTTGAGCACGAGGACGTGTCGCGTCACGGGCGAGTAGACGTTGACGCAGCCGTCGACCTCGGTCTCGGTGACGTGCGGGCCCGGGGGGCCGACGACGCTCATGGGGCGAGTCTAGGTCCCTGCCGGTGACCGGCGGGGGGACTTCGGCCGGTTCACCCGCTCAGGGGCCCGAGGTCACCGGCGGCCGGCTCACCGGATGCCGGCGGCAGCGTCCGCGACAGCAGCGCGGCGGCCTCACCGGGCGGGCCGACGACGAGCCGCCAGGTGCGGGCGGAGCCCACCAGCGCCGACAAGGTGTTCAGCGCCGTGGCCGGGTCACGATGCTGGGTGAACCCGCGCTGCAGCAGCGCGAGGAGCGCCTGCTGGCGGCTCACTGGCTCGAGCAGGCTGCTCGGGGTGGCGGGTGTCCCGGTCTGCGGCGGCCGGTCCAGCAGCACGACGTCGCTGACCGGGGCGACCGGCTCGACGGTGAGGGCTCCCAGCTGTGACGCGGGGACGACCGTCTCCCCGCCGGCGTCGACGCCTGCAGGTACGTGCAGCGTCTCGACCGACCAGGGGCTCAGGGACAGCGGCCGCCAGTACGGGTGGATGCGGTTGCCGTCCCAGTCGAGGGCGAGGGCCTCGTCGCTGACGTACGCCCAGTCCCGCTGCAGCAACGCGACGGTGAGCGTCGACTTGCCGGCCCCCGACGGTGCGGGCAGCACCAGGGTGGTGTCGCCACGGGTGAGCACCGCCGCGTGGCACGCCAGGGTGCCGGTCGCCGCCACCGCTGACAGGTTCACCGCCGCCAGCAGGCCGTTGAGCGCCGACTGCGGGGAGTGCTCCTCGCTGCGGTGACGTGCGCTGTGGATCTCCCACGGTCGGCGACCGCGGACGTGGACCTGCGGCCCGTCGTCGCCCGCGAGGGCCAGGCAGTCCACGAGGACGTGTCGTGCCACCTGACGCAGTGCGTCGTCCTCCACGACGACGTCGCACACGAGGTCCATCGCGCGCACGTGGAGGACCGGCGGAGCCGGGGAACCGGGCACTCGCTGCAGCGTAGGGCCCTCCGTACGGCACCGCCACGGTGACGGAGAGTAAGTGATGCTTTCCTCGGTGCGTCGGCAAATGGTCCTGATCACGGAATGTTCCCAAAGTGGCTTCGCCGGGTCGCGCCCAGGGCTTACGTTGTGACGGTCAGATCCGTTCTTTCATGGGGGGAACCAGATGCGGCACGTCAGCCCCGACCCACCGGAGCGGGCCGGGGGACTCTCCCGTCGGACCGCCCTGAAGACGGGCGCACTCGGCAGCGCCCTCCTCTGGACCGCGCCCACCATCCAGGTGCTCGGCGTCGCCGCCGCGCACGCCGACGTCGCGAGCGGCTCTCCGCCGCCCCCGCCGCCTTCGACCGGTGACCTCCCGTCGCACGGCTTCGCGCTCGTCGACTGCGGCGACGGGGTCTTCGCCGTCAAGATCGAGGGTAAGGCGCCGTACTCCCTGGGCTCCCTCGGTCGCGGCAACGATGTCCCGTTCCTCGAGTCCAAGGGTCTGATCCTCGGGGAGGACTACCGGCAGGCCACCGCCGCGGACCTCGCCTGCCTGGCGGGGCACGGCGCCACCGTCTTCGACCCGGACGGCGGCGGTCCGGCCGGTACCCTGCCCGCGCTGTACATCACCCTCGGGCCGGGCGGCCGCTTCGTCGACGGCTACACCTACGTCTTCGACGGCAGCTTCGCCGGCGGTGGCGAGAACTGCGGGGACGGTGACAAGTTCACCACCGCCGTCTTGTCCGGCAGCACCGTGTACTTCTCGGTGTACTGCAACGAGGGGTCGGCCGGCGAGGCCTGATCCGGTTCACTCCAGGACGCCCCCGGCCCTCCGAGGCCGGGGGCGTACCTTTGGCAGCACCCCCGCGCGGCAAACGGACGGGGGTCGTCGTGCTGCGCGAGCGCGACCGGCGACGATGTCGACGAGGGAGACCATGAGCCTGACCGGAGTGCTGGAGGCGCTGGCCGCAGATCCGGCCCTGGCCCGGGCAGCCGAGCTGGCCACCGAGGGCGGGACGCCCGTCCTGGACCTGACCGCATCGTCCGGAGCCAGGCCCGTGGCGCTGGCGGCACTGGCACGCTGCCGCCCGCTGCTCGTCGTCACCGCGACCGAGCGCGCCGCGCGGGACCTGGCCGCGGCCCTGCGGTGCTACCTGGACCCGGCGGGCGTCGTGGAGTTCCCGGCGTGGGAGACGCTGCCGCACGAGCGGCTCAGCCCGCGCAGCGACACGGTGGGGCGGCGCCTCGCCGTGCTCCGACGGCTGGCCCATCCCGGCGCCCCGGGGGCTGAGGACGGCCCGGTGCGGGTCGTCGTGGCACCGGTGCGCGCCGTCCTCCAGCCGCTCGTGGCGGGCCTGGGGGACCTCGAGCCGGTGCAGTTGCGGGCCGGTGACGAGGCGGACCTCGCCGACGTCGTCGAGCGTCTCGCCGGCGCCGCCTACACCCGCACCGACATGGTGGAGCGGCGCGGCGAGTTCGCGGTGCGCGGCGGCATCCTCGACGTCTTCCCGCCGACGGTCGATCACCCGCTGCGGGTGGAGTTCTTCGGTGACACGGTCGAGGAGGTCCGTGCGTTCGCGGTGGCCGACCAGCGCTCCCTCGAGGTGGTGGAGGCCGGGCTGTGGGCGCCGCCGTGCCGCGAGGTGCTGCTCACCGACGACGTCCGCGAGCGGGCCGCCGCGCTGCGCGAGCGGCTGCCCGGCGCTGCCGAGATGCTCGACAAGCTGGCGGCGGGGATCGCGGTCGAGGGGATGGAGTCCCTGGCCCCGGTGCTCGTCGACGGGATGGAGCCGCTGCTGGACCTGCTGCCCGAGGGCAGCCACGTCGTCGTCGTCGACCCGGAGAAGGTGCGGGCCCGCGCGCACGACCTGCTCGCGACCAGCGAGGAGTTCCTGGCTGCCGCCTGGGCGAACG
>JBMOMI010000370.1:0-3947 GCA_049325235.1 Actinomycetota bacterium
GACGCCGAGCCCGAGCGGCTTGGTCAGCGACAGCGGCAGGCCGGGGCGGCCGGCGTCGTTGCGCAGCAGGCGCTCGGCGTCCGCGACGCCGGTGACCGCCATCCCGTACTTGGGCTCGGGGTCGTCGACGCTGTGGCCGCCGGCGACGTGACACCCCGCCTGGCGGGCGACGTCCAGCCCGCCGCGCAGGACCTCGGCCGCCAGCTCGGCCGGCAGGACGTGGCGGGGCCAGCACAGCAGGTTGACCGCCACGAGCGGCTCGCCGCCCATCGCGTACACGTCGGACAGCGCGTTGGCGGCCGCGATGCGGCCCCAGTCGTAGGGGTCGTCGACGACCGGGGTGAAGAAGTCGGCGGTGGCCAGGACGGCGCGCCCGTCCTCGACGCGGACGGCCGCCGCGTCGTCCCCGTCGTCGAGGCCGACCACCAGGTCGCCGCGCGCGCCCGGCGCCGGCCCGGCCCCGGCGAGTCCCGCGACGATGCTCTCGAGCTCACCGGGTGGGATCTTGCACGCGCACCCGCCCCCGTGGGCGTACTGCGTCAGCCGCATCGCGCCAGCGTAAGGTCCCCTTCGCGGCGAGAGCCGTGGAGGCGTCTGGGCACCTGGTGGTCCCCGCGGTCTTCAACACCGACGAGACCGAGCACCTCGGTCTGGCGGGTTCGATTCCCGTCCGCCTCCGCCGCTGACGTGGCTACAGTAGAGGCATGACTGGCGCCACATCTGGCACCGGCCCGAAGGTGGGAGTGCGTGAGCTGAGGGACCACCTCAGCCGCTACCTCGACCGCGTCAAGGCAGGTGAGGAGATCACGGTCACCGACCACGGACGACCGGTCGCCCGCCTCGTCGCTGCCGGCCCAGAGGCGGACCGAATGGCCGACCTGGTCGCCGCCGGCATCGTCGTGCCTGCTCGGACGACGACGCGTCGCCTGCCGACCCGGCGTGCGCGCCTGACCAGCGGACCCCCGATCAGCGACGTGGTCACCGAGCAACGACGGTGATCACCTATGTCGACACGTCCCTTCTCCTGAAGCTCCTTGTCGAGGACGAGGTCGGCAGTGAGGCCGCCGAGCAGATCTGGCTGACGTCCGACCACCTCGTGTGCGCCGAGATCGGTTACGCCGAGGCCCGCGCGGCGCTGGCCTCGGCGCGACGCGGGGGCCGGCTCGACCCGCCAGGCCTGAGCGTGGCGAAGCGGCAGCTCGAGCGGCTGTGGGAGCAGGTCGACGTCGTGGCAGTGCGAACGCATGTCGTCCGGGCCGCTGGCGATCTCGCCGAGCAGGAAGGGCTGCGCGGCTACGATGCCGTGCACCTTGCTGCCGCACTGGAGGTGCCGGCGACAGTGCTGGCCGCCTCCGACACCCAGCTGCTGAGGGCCGCACAACGCCGCGGTCTGCACATCGCCGACCTCCGGAGCACCCCGTCCCCGTAAGGTCGCCCCATGGGCGACCCGCGGCGCTCCGTCCCGCGCACGGACACCGTGCTGGACGACGCCCGCCTGCGGCCGGCGGTCGAGCGGCTGGGGCGCCCGTTGGTGAAGCGGCACGTGGCCCGCGCGCAGGAAGGCGTGCGCCGCGGCGTCCTCGCCCCTGAGGCGGTCGTGCCCGAGGTGCTGGCGTCGCTGCCGGCGTCGGCGTCGTCGCTGCAGCCGGTCGTCAACGCGACCGGGGTGCTGCTGCACACCAACCTCGGCCGCGCGCCGCTGTCGCCGGCCGCCGTCTCGGCGCTGACCGACGCCGCCGGCACCACCGACGTCGAGCTCGACCTGGCCTCCGGGCGCCGGGCACGGCGCGGGCGCGGGGCGCTGGCCGCCCTCGCCGGCGCCGTCCCCGCGGCGGAGGCCGTGCACGTGGTCAACAACGGCGCCGCCGCGGTGGTCCTCGCGGCGACCGCGCTGGCGGCGGGCCGCGAGGTCGTGGTGTCCCGCGGCGAGCTCGTCGAGATCGGCGACGGCTTCCGGCTGCACGAGCTCGTCACCTCCACCGGGGCGCGGCTGCACGAGGTCGGGACGACGAACCGCACCACCCTCGCCGACTACGCCTGCGCGGTGGGGCCGCAGACGGGGATGGTGCTCAAGGTGCACCCGTCCAACTTCCGCGTCACCGGGTTCACCTCGTCCGTGGACGTCGCAGAGCTGGCCGGGCTCGGCGTCCCGGTCGTCGTCGACATCGGCTCCGGCCTGCTCGCGCCGCACCCGCTGCTGCCGGACGAGCCGGACGCCACGACGGCGCTGACCGCGGGAGCGGACCTCGTGACGGCCAGCGGCGACAAGCTGCTCGGCGGACCGCAGGCGGGCCTGCTGCTCGGCCGCCACGAGAGCGTCGAACGGCTGCGCCGCCACCCGCTGGCCCGCGCGCTGCGCGTCGACAAGCTGACGCTCGCCGCGCTCGAGGCGACGCTGCGCGGGCCGCGCCCGCCGGTGCTGGACGCGCTGGCAGCCCCGGTCGCCGACGTCCGTGCACGTGTCACGCGTGTCGTGAGAGCCCTTGCAGCGCAAGGGGTCGACGCCACGGCGGTCGACACGGCGGCCGCGGTCGGGGGTGGCGGCGCGCCCGGCGTCGAGCTCGCCAGCGCCGCGGTCAGCCTGCCTGCCGGGCTGGCGGACGCGCTGCGCGGGCACCGGCCGGCAGTGGTCGGGCGCGTGGAGCACGGCCGCTGCCTGCTCGACCTGCGCTCGGTGCCACCCGCCCAGGACGACGTCGTCCTCGCCGCCGTGCTGGCGGTGGCGGGGCAGGCCTGAGGCCGTGCACGTCCTCGCCACGGCCGGCCACGTCGACCACGGCAAGTCGACGCTCGTCCGGGCGCTGACCGGCACGGACCCGGACCGGCTGGCCGAGGAGCGGCGTCGCGGCCTGACCATCGACCTGGGCTTCGCGTGGACCGACGTGGCCGGCGAGCAGGTGGCGTTCGTCGACGTGCCCGGGCACGAGCGCTTCGTGCCGACCATGCTGGCGGGCGTGGGGCCGGTGCCGGCGGTCGTGTTCGTCGTCGCCGCCGACGGCGGGTGGATGCCGCAGTCCGCGGAGCACCTCGCCGCGCTCGACGCCCTCGGCGTGCGGCACGGGCTGCTCGTGGCGACCCGCTGCGACCTGGCCGACCCGGCACGCACTGTGCAGCAGGCCCGCGAGCACCTCGCACGCACCGGGCTCGCCGGCGTCGAGGCGGTGGCGGTGAGCGCCGCGACCGGGCAGGGGCTGGCCGACCTGCGCGCGGCGATCGGGCGGCTGGTCGCGCGCCTTCCCGCACCCGACGTCACCGCCCCGGTGCGGCTCTGGGTGGACCGGGTGTTCACGGTGCGCGGCGCCGGCACCGTGGTGACCGGGACCCTGCCCGCCGGGACGGTGAGCACCGGGGACCGGCTCGCCCTGCCCGGCGGCCGCGAGGTGGCCGTGCGCGCCCTGGAGTCGTTGGGGCGCAAGGCGTCCGCGGTGCAGGCGGTCGCCCGGGTCGCGGTCAACCTGCGCGGGGTCGCCACCGACGAGGTGCGTCGCGGGGACGCGCTGACCACACCGGGCACCCATTTCGAGACCACCACCGTCGACGCCCGGATGACGCGGCCGGCGCCGCTGCCCGGCGAGTGCCTGCTCCACCTGGGCTCGGCACAGGCGAGCGTGCGTACCCGGCCGCTGGACGACGTCCACGTGCGGCTGCTGCTGAGATCGCCTCTGCCGCTGCGGATCGGCGACCGCGGGCTCCTGCGCGACCCCGGGCGCCACGAGGTGATCGGCGGCGTCACCGTGCTCGACGTCGACCCGCCCGCGCTGCGCCGCCGGGGCGCGGCGCGGGCGCGGGCGGCGGTGCTGGCGGGGCTGGCCGGCGTCCCGGACCTGGCCGGCGAGCTGGCCCGGCGGGGCGTCGTCCGCCGCGAGCGCCTGCGCGCGATGGGCGTGCCGGTGGACGGCGACGGCTGGGCCGTGGACCCGGCGTACGCCGCCGCGCTCGGCGAGCGG
>JBMOMI010000371.1:0-3940 GCA_049325235.1 Actinomycetota bacterium
GTGCCCCTGCAGCGGCTGTCGATCCCCACGCTCTCGGGGGCGGACACCGTCGCCCACCTCGCCTCCCACGCCGCTCTCGGCGGCGGGCACCGGCTCGTGTGGCTCACCGACCTGGACGCCGTCGTCCGCAGCCTCTCCCCCGACCCCGACGAGGTGGCCGCGCGGTGCGAGCAGCACCGGGTCGCCGGTGCCGCCCGAGTGATGCTGGCGTGGGCGGGCCGGCTGCTCGGCTCGCCGACGGCCGACCTGGAGGGCCGCCTGGGCCACGGCGGCCTGGCGTCGTTGGCCGGGCTGACCAGGCCGGACCACGGGCACCCCGAGACCGGGGGGCCGGCGCGCTGGCTCGCGCGGGCCGCGGCCGGTGGTGGCCTGCACAGCGCGCGCATCGGTGCCGCGGAGGCCGGGGCCGCGTTCCGGCGCCGCCGCCGCGCCTCCGGCGGCGTGGGCGAATCGGTCCTCACGCCACGCGGCAGCGCGCTCGACCGCCGGCGCTTCTTCGACGCCGTCAGCCGAGTCCCCGGAGCGGGCGCGTGAGCCCCCGACTCGCCACGATCGGCGAGGTGGTGACCGCCGATCTGTGCTGCGGCTGCGGGCTGTGCGCCGGCCTGCTTCCGGACGTGCTGCGAATGGAGGACCGGGTCGACCTCGGGCTGCGCCCGGTCCTCCGCGCCGGCCGTGAGGACGCCGAGACGGCCGACGCGGCCGCCGTGTGTCCTGGTGCGCGGATCACCCGGCCGCCGATCCCGCAGGGTGCCGACCCGGATCTCGCCGGCAGTTGGGGATCGGTGCTCGAGCTGTGGGAGGGCTGGGCGGCCGACCCGGACATCCGCTTCGCGGGGTCGAGCGGGGGCGTCGCCACCGCGCTGGCCCTGGATGCGGTGACGAGCGGCGCCGCGGCCGGGGTGATCCACACCGCGGCCGATCCCCAGTACCCGCTCCGCAACCGCACCACGCTCAGCCGAAGCCGGGAGGAGCTGCTGGCGGCGGCCGGTTCGCGCTACGCCCCAGCCGCGCCGCTGGACCGCCTCGACCTCCTCGAGGAGGCCGGTGGGCCGGTCGTCGTCGTGGCCAAGCCCTGCGACGTCGCCGGCCTAGAGGCCGCACGGCGGACGCGGCCCCACCTCGACGCCGCAGTGACCGCGACGGTGGCGGTCTTCTGCGCCGGCACGCCCACGACTCGCGGAACCCTGGAGATGCTGCGGGTCATGGGTATCCGGGACGCCGGTGACGTGGCCTCGCTGCGCTACCGCGGAAACGGTTGGCCCGGTCACGCCGTGGCGACCACGCACAGCGGAGACCCGGCCATGGGACGGCTGGACTACGACGGCTCCTGGAACCGCGTGCTGCAGAAGCACCGGCAGTGGCGGTGCCGGTTGTGCCCGGACCACACCGGAGAGCTCGCCGACGTCTCGGTGGGAGACCCGTGGTACCGGCCGATCGAACCCGGGGACCCGGGACGCTCGCTCGTCGTCGTCCGGACCGAACGCGGCCGGCGCCTCGTCCGCGCGGCCATCGCCTCCGGGGGCGTCGTCCTCCAGTGCGTGCCGGCGGACGTGCTGCCCCGCTCACAGCCCAACCTGCTCCTGACGCGCGGGGCGGTCGTGGCCCGGGTCGCGACCCTGCGCATGGCGGGGCTGCCGTACCCGCGGTTCCGCGGTTTCCCCATGTGGGGCTTGTGGTGGGGCCGGCTGCCGCTACGGGAGAAGCTGCGTTCGACCGTCGGCACGCTTCGCCGCGCCCGCCGTCACCGGCCGGTGGTGGCCACGGGGAGACGGCTGACCGACGAGACGACAGACCCACGATGACGCCGACGACCGACGGCCCGCGCATCGCCCTGTTCGGCGCCCCAGGAAGCAACACGAACCTCGGGCTCGACGCGCTCATGCAGGGCGCGATGGCGGCCGTCCACGAACTGGCGCCGGCGGCGCGGTTCACCGTCTTCGACAACCAGCTCGGAAGGCGTTCGGCGAAGGTGTACACGCCCACCGGCCCGCTGCGCTACGAACTCGTGGGTGCGCGCCTGTCCCGCCGGGTGACCCGGCCGGAGAGCTACGCCGCGATGACCGCCTCGCTCACCGTGGGCGGCTTCTGCAACCACGGTGCTCGCGCCGTCCGGCGGGCCGATCTGGTGCTCGACGTCAGCGGCGGTGACAGCTTCAGCGACATCTACGGGACCCACCGGTTCCGGACCGTCTGCGCCCCCAAGCGCCTGGCCCTGCGGGCACGCCGCCCGCTCGTCCTGCTCCCACAGACCTACGGGCCGTTCGGCGACCCAGCTGCGGCGCGCGTCGCGCGGGAGCTGGTGCTGGGCGCCCGGCAGGCCTGGGCCCGGGACCCGGACAGCCTGGCCGTCCTCGCCGACCTGCTGGGCGACCGCTTCGACCCCGCGCGACACCGGCTCGGTGTCGACCTCGCGCTGCTGCTGCCGCCGGCCCCGTCGAGCGGCCTGCGGCCGGATCTCGACGCCGCGCTCGCGGCCGCACCGGTGGGCGTCAACGTCAGCGGCCTGCTGTGGAACCGACCCGCGGCCTTCAGGCTGCGCGCCGACTACCGGTCGGCGATGGTCGAGGTGGTGACACGCCTTGTGAAGACCGGGCGGGAGGTCGTGCTCGTCCCGCACGTACTGGGCCGGCAGCGGGGCGGCGAAGCGGACAACATCGCGGCCGACGAGCTGCTCGACCTCCTGGGCGCGCCGATCCGCGGTGCGGTCACCGCCCTGCCTTGGTTCGAGGACGCCGGTCAGGCCAAGGCGGCGATCAGCCGGTGCGACGTCTTCGTCGGTACCCGGATGCACAGCACGATCGCGGCGCTGTCGTCCGGCGTGCCCTGCTGTGCCGTCGCCTACAGCGACAAGTACCGCGGCGTGTTCGCGGGCCTGGGGGTCGCCGACGCCGTTCTCGACGCCCGGGCGCTGGGCACCACCGACCTCGTCGACGCCGTGCTCGCGGCCGTGGCCCAGTCGTCCGCCATGCGTGCTCGACTCGAGGCGGCTGTTCCGGTCGCGCGAGAGCGGGCGGCGAGCCAGATGGCCGACATCCTGGCGGTCGCGGCGAAGGGGGTCAGCAGTGCTCGTCGATGAGACGGGCGAGCCTGGCCGCCTGCGCGGCGCTGTTCAACCGATCCTCGACGGCACGGCGTCCCTGGGCACCGAGGGTCTGCACGAGCGGCGGACCGGCGTCGACGATCTCCACGAGCCGGTCGGCGAGGGCCGCGGCGTCCCCCGGCGGGGTGAGATAGCCGCTCCGCTCGTGCTCGAGGTAGTCGCCGGCACCGGGAGTCCTGCTGAGGACGACGGGGCGAGCCAGCGCCTGCGCCTCCAGGGCGGCTGTCATGCCCGAGACGTGGAGGTTCGGCTTCGTCGACAGCACGACTGCGCTGGCCCGGGCGTAGACGTCGCGCAGCTGGGCGTGCCCGAGCCGGCGGTGGACCGTCAGCCCCTCGGCCGGTGGCAGTTCCGCGGTGGTGACCACCTCCAGGCGGACGTGCCGTCGCACTGCCCTAAGACGCCTGAACGCGTCGAGAAGCGTGACCCAGTCGCGGTGCCGGTCGTTGCCGACGCTGACGAGCAGACCGGGCTCCGCCTCGTCCGCGGGCCGGGCGAAGAAGAAGTCCGCGTCGACGCCGAACAGCAGGTGCCGCACTCTCCTGCGGGGCAGACCGAGCTCGACGAGCCGGTCGACCTGCGCCACCGAGAGCACCCAGACGAACGCCGCCCGCGACAGCGCACGCAGCGACTCTGCGCGAACCGGTGTGCCGCCCTGCTCGCCCAGCCAGATCACGCCGGTGGCCACGGGCGTCCGGCGCCCGCGCAGGGCCGTGCGGGCCACCCCTGCGCGCTCGTCCCAGCTCAGGCACAGCTCGGTACCCGGCGGAGGCGGGGACAGTGCAGCCTCGACCCACTGGACGCCGGTGAGCCCGCGCAGGGGGCGACCCGCCAGTT
>JBMOMI010000372.1:0-3934 GCA_049325235.1 Actinomycetota bacterium
TGCGTTCTCGCAGCAAACGATCACGGCGCCGCCCGGCGCAGCTGTGACGGCGGCACGTACCAGGTCCGGCGCTGCCCGCGCCTGGCCCGTTCGTAGCCGTCGCGCAGCCGCCGCGCGAGGCCCCGCCGGCGCAGCACGTCGTCCCAGATCGCCCGCACGACCGTGAGGCCTTGCTCCTCGAAAGCCTCCTCGCGGATGTTGTCCGCACCGTGCTGCGTCACGCGGCGGTGCTCCGCGCCGTCGTACTCGCCGACCAGTCCGCTCTCGAGGTCGAGCAGGTCCGGGATGCCGAGCAGGACGCCGTCGGCGGTCGAGCGAGTCTCGACGTTCACCTCGGGCCGGGGCAGGGCGGCGTCCTTGACCCACACCACGCGCATCCTGCTCTCCGGGCGTGATCGGGCCCGTGGGTCCAGCAGCGACAGTGCTTCCCGCAGCAGCGGGACTCCCTTCCACCCCGGCCGCTCGGCGGTGTACTGCTCCAGCTCCTCCACCGGCGTCCGGAGGGCGCGCAGCAGAGCGTCCAGGTCTGCGACCGCCGAGTACAGGTCGGTGGCAGTGCGTCCCAGGTCGAACGCCGTCCTCACCGCGGACGTCACCAGGACGCCGTCCACCGTCACGACGTCGTCCTCGGTCAGCGGCGAGCGCAGCGGCACGAGCCCGGGGCGCCGGCGCCGGCGACCGCTCGTCCCGGGGCAGAAGACGACGTCCAGGGCGGTCCGGCCGTCGAGCGCAACGCCGTCGAGCGACCGAGCGCCGAGCAGGTAGGCCGCCGCCCACGTTCCGAGCGGCACACCGTGCTGTGCCTCGGCCGCGGCTCGGATCCGTGTCATCGGGTCGTCGCGATCCACGCCGCCCCAGCAGACGACGCCGTGGTGCGGCCGGAACCAGCCGACGCGGCGGAGCTCCTCGGGCGTGATCTCGGCGAACGCACCGCGTCGCCACGGACCGGCAAAGGCGTCACGCACGCCAGGCAGGGTGCGGGCGGCGCCGGCGGGTGCGCAGCGACGGGAACGGGATCTGTGGACGGTGGGGCGGCGCCGCGGCGTTGTGGAGGGGTAGTCAGCAGCTGATCCCTTGCTGCGGACGCCGGGCCAACCTCACCGCGCGTAGTACTCGACGACCTTCGCCACGTCACACGTGACCGGCACCTCGTCCCTGCGCGGCTCGCGCAGCAGCTCGACCCGGAGCTGCTCCAGGTGCACGTCGAGGTACCCCGGCGCCGGGGGCAGCACGTCCCGGTGCGCGCCCTGGGCCGCCAGCCGGAACGGCGTGCGCCGCACGCTGCGCGGGGCGATCTCGATGACCTGTCCCGGGCTGACCCGGTACGACGGCCGGTCCACCCGCCGTCCGTCGACGAGGACGTGCCGGTGGACGACGACCTGGCGGGCCTGGCGAATGGAGCGGGCGAGACCCGCGCGCAGGACGAGAGCATCGAGGCGCCGTTCGAGCAGCTCGACGATCGCGTCGCCCGTGGACTCGGGGTGCCGCTTGGCCTCGCTCACGGCCCGCCGCAGCTGCGCCTCGCGGATCCCGTACTGGGCGCGCAGCAGCTGCTTCTCCCGCAGGCGGACCGCGTAGTCGCTCTCGGACGGTCGGCGCCGCCGGCCGTGCTGGCCCGGGGGGTAGGGCCGGCGCTCCAGGTAGCGGGCGGCCTTCGGCGTGAGCGGGACGCCGAGTGCCCGGGAGGTACGGACGAGACGGCGCGAGCGGGCGGAGCGGGACAAGGGATCACCTCTGATCTGGTGGACGCGACTGCCAGCGGCGGGAAGTTAGGTTAGCCTTACCTCATGCTGATCTCGCAAGCCAGCGCCGCCGAGACCGTCGCCACCCTGCTCGCAGGGGTCGGCACCGCCGACCTCACCTCGGCCGTCACCGGGCACCGCATCGGCGTGCTGCATGCCCTCGGCCCCGACAACGTCCCGCTGGTGCTGACGTCCCACCCGGAGCGTCCACGACTCGGCATGTGCCCGAGCGAGACTCTCGACGTCCCGGTCGCGCTCGAGGTGCGCGCCGACGCGCCGGTGGCGGACCTCACGCTGCCCCGGGCGCACGTCGTCGTCCGTGGCTGGGTCCGCACGGTCCCGCTGCCGGAGCTGGCGGCGCAGGTCGGCGTGCGGTGCGGGCCGGTGACGCTCGGGGAGGCCTACCGCTCCTGGCCCGACCCCTGGCTGCTGGCCGTCGAGCCGGCGGACGTCGAGCTCCACTGGTCATATGGCTGTACGCCGGTCGACCTGTGCCACCTGCGGACGGCTGGACCCGACCCGCTGGCCGCCGAGGAGGCCGCTGCGCTGCAGCGCATCGACAGCACGCTCGCCGAAGCGCTCGTGACGTTCGTGCGAGCGATGGGCAGGGCCCACGACCCGGAGGCCGGGCGGTCCCTCTCGCTCGCGGACGTCGTCGCCGTCCGCGCGGTCGGCCTGGACCGCTACGGCGTCGACCTGCGCTGCGAGCACGCGCGCACGACCGGCCAGGAGCCGGCGGTGGCCCGACTGCCGTTCCCGGCCCCGGTCTCCGACGTCGACGAGGCGATCACCACCCTGACCGCTCTCGTCACGGCGCAGGCGGCGTGCCGGCAGGGCGGTTCCTGCCCCTACTCCTGACGAGTCGGCCGACACGTCACCCGTACGGGCCTGCGGTCCGGTCGCGCGCTTACCGACAACCCCGTGCGAGGGGGGGACGGAATGGCGCACGAGACAGCTCCCGGCCCGGACCAGCCGGCGACGAGCCGCTGGCAGGCTCGTCCCCGGTCGGCGGGCGCCCTGCGGACGGCCGTGTTCGCCGGTCCGGTGGTGGCCTCCGCGGCGGCCGGATGGGCGCTGAGCCAGGCCCTGCCGCCCAGCCAGGACCTGGCGGGGACGGCCCTCGTGTGGGTGGCGACCGTCACCGTGTCGGTGGTCGCCCTGGTGGTGACCGACCGCCTCCTGCGCCGCCTGCTGCCGGTTGCGGTGCTGCTCAGGCTGGCGCTGGTCTTCCCCGAGCAGGCGCCGTCCCGGCTCCGGATGGCCCGCGAGGTGGTTCGCCGGCGCAGCACCGAGGAACACCTGGCCCGTCTCGCCCGCGCCGCCGAGGACCCCTCGCTCGCGGCCGAGGTGATCCTCGGCCTGGTGGCGGCGATGGACGACCACGACCGGCCGACCCGCGGGCACGCCGAACGGGTCCGCCTCTACACCGACCTCATCGCCGGGGAGATGGGACTTCCGCCGAAGGACCGGGACCGACTGCGCTGGGCCTCCCTCCTGCACGACATCGGCAAGCTGGCCGTGCCCGCGGCGATCCTCAACAAGCCCGGCAAGCCCGACGACGCCGAGTGGGAGATGCTCCACCGGCACCCCGACATCGGCGCCGAGCTCGCTCGTCCCCTGCTGCCGTGGCTCGGCGAGTGGGGCGACCTCATCGCCCAGCACCACGAGCGCTACGACGGCACCGGCTACCCCCGTGGCCTCGCCGGTGCGCAGATCTGCCGAGGCGGCCGGATCGTCGCCGTCGCCGACGCCTTCGACGTCATGACCGCCGCCCGGGCCTACCGCCGGCCGGTCGCCCGGCCCGCGGCGTACCGGGAGCTGCTCCGGTGCTCCGGGACGCAGTTCGATCCCGAGGTCGTGCGGGCCATGCTGGCCGTCTCGGTGCCCCGCATCCGCCGGGTCCAGGGAGCGCTCGCCGTCCTGTCCGACGTCCCGCTGCTCGCGGCCCGGACCGTGCCGGCCGCGACGCTCGCCCAGGCGGTCGGCGCCGGCGTCCTGGTCGTGGGAGGCGCCCAGCTCGGGCCGCCGAGCGTCGTCCCGACGCTGCCCGCCACGGTGACCGCCCCCGGCCCGCAGGCACCGGATCAGGCACCGGATGCGGACGTGGCGCAGCCGGCACAGCCGCAGCCCGATGCCCCGCCCGATGCAGAGCCGATGGGGGGCCCTGATGCAGCCCCGGCAGCGCCGGCCGC
>JBMOMI010000373.1:0-3924 GCA_049325235.1 Actinomycetota bacterium
TCTCGACCCGGCGTCCGAGCCGGTGACGTGGAGTCAGATCATCGAGGCGGCCGAGCAGACCGGCACGACCGTCGCCGTGCAGGCCAACCGGTACGAGGGCTACACGGTGTGGATCAACGCCCTCATCGAGGGGGCGGGCACGTCGGTCATCGAGAACCCCGACGCCCCCGTGGAGGAGCTGCAGTACGGGCTGGGGTCGGACGCCGCCGGCGAGGCGGCCGCCGTCATCCGGCAGCTGGTGGACGCAGGAGTGGGCGGCCCGGCACTCTCGACGAACGGCGAGGAAGAGGCGCGGGCGCTGTTCCAGGGTGACTCCGGTGGCTTCATGGTGAACTGGCCGTACGTGTGGCAGGCCTGGCAGGGCGAGGTCGAGGGAGGGACCCTCGACCAGTCCTTCCTCGACGACGTCGGCTGGACCGTCTACCCGCGCACCGTGGAGGGCGAGGAGTCGGCGCCGCCCTTCGGCGGCATCACGCTCGCGATGGGCGCCTTCACCCGGTACCCCGAGGAGGCCGTCGAGGCCGCCGCCTGCATCACGACGCCGGAGAGCCAGAAGGAGTACATGCTCTTCTCCGGCAACCCGGCGGCCGCAGCCGAGGTCTACGACGACCCAGAGGTGGTCGAGGCCTTCCCGATGGCGCCCGAGATCCGGGAGTCGCTCGAGCAGGCCGCCCCCCGCCCGCAGACCCCCTACTACGGCGAGGTCTCGGCGTCCCTGCAGCGGACCTACCACCCGCCCTCGGCGGTCGACCCGGAGTCCACGCCACGACGGGCCCAGGAGCTCATCGACGGCGTCCTCAACAAGGAGGTGCTGCTGTGAGCACGCTGGCCAAGCAGCCGCCGCACGTCGAGGCGGAGAGCGCCCAGGCCACCCGGGAACGGCGCCGGATGTCGGACCGTGCGCGCTCGGAGGCCCGGCTCGGCTGGCTCCTCGCCGGGCCGGCCTTCGCCGTCATGCTGCTGGTGACGGCCTACCCGATCCTGCAGGCGATGTACGAGTCCCTGTTCGACTACCGACTGACCACGCCGGACGAGCGGTCGTTCGTGGGCCTGCGCAACTACGCCGTGATCCTCACCGACCAGGTGTGGTGGCGCGACTTCGGCGTCACGGCGCTCATCACGTTCATCACGGTGGTCGTCGAGCTGGTGCTGGGTTTCGCGCTCGCCATGGTGATGCACCGAGCACTCACGAGGATGCGGCCGTTGATCCGCACCGCGATCCTCATCCCGTACGCCATCATCACCGTGGTCTCGGCGTTCGCGTGGCAGTTCGCCTTCGCGATCGACTCGGGCTTCGTCAACACGTGGTTCGAGTGGCTGCCCGGCGTGGCGCCCGACACGGACTGGTTCGGCGGCTTCTGGTCCTCGATCGCGGTCATCAGCCTGTCGGAGATCTGGAAGACCACGCCGTTCATCTCCCTGCTGCTCCTGGCCGGTCTGGCGCAGGTCCCCGAGGACATGCAGGAGGCGGCCAAGGTGGACGGCGCCACGGCGTGGCAGCGGCTGTGGAAGGTCACCATCCCGAACATGAAGGCGGCCATCATGGTGGCCCTGCTGTTCCGGACCCTGGATGCCTTCCGCATCTTCGACAACGTCTTCATCATGACGGGCGGCGCCCAGGGAACGGAGACACTGTCGTTCCTGGCCTACCGGCAGACCATCCAGCGTGTCGAGATCGGGCTCGGCTCCGCGGTCTCGGTGCTCCTGTTCCTGTCGGTGATCATCATCAGCGTCGTCTTCATCAAGGGCTTCAGGGTGGACCTGTCCGCGGCGAGAGGAGAACGGTGATGCGGCAGCTCTCGACTCGCGAGCGCGTGCTGTGGGGCGTCGGCGGCGCGCTGATCATCCTGTACTGCCTGTTCCCCGTGGCCTGGATCGTCTCCCTGTCGTTCAAGGCGCCCGGCGACCTCACGAACCAGCGGTTCCTGCCCACCCAGGTGTCCACCGAGAACTACGCGCAGATCTTCACCGGCGGAGCCTCGGACCTCTTCCTGTCTGCCCTGCGGAACTCGATCGGGATCTCGCTGATCGCCACGCTGCTGTCGGTGATCCTGGCGATGTTCTGCGCGTACGCCATCGCCCGTCTGGACTTCCCCGGCAAGAGGCTCATCCTGTCGACCGCCCTGGCCGTCGCCATCTTCCCGGTCATCTCGATCGTCACGCCGCTGTTCAACCTGTGGCGGAACATCGGCCTCTACGACACGTGGCCGGGGCTGGTCATCCCCTATCTCTCGCTGACGCTGCCGCTGTGCATCTGGACGCTCTCCGCCTTCTTCCGCGAAATCCCTTGGGAGATGGAGCAGGCCGCCCAGGTGGACGGTGCGACGTCCTGGCAGGCCTTCCGCAAGGTGATCGTGCCGCTGGCCGCACCGGGCGTGTTCACCACGGCGATCATCAGCTTCTTCATCGCCTGGAACGACTTCGTGTACGGCATCTCCCTGACGTCGACGGAGGCGGCCCGCCCCGTGCCCGCGGCACTTGCCTTCTTCACCGGGGAGTCCCAGTTCGTCGAGCCGACCGGTGCGATCTCCGCCGCGGCGGTGGTCGTGACGATCCCGGTCGTCGTCCTCGTCCTGCTCTTCCAGCGGCGCATCGTCGCCGGCCTCACCAACGGCGCCGTCAAGGGCTGACCGTCTCGCGGATCAAGGAGAACGCACATGGCAGCCATCGAGCTCAAGGGAATCGAGAAGGTCTACGGCGACGGCTTCCACGCGGTGAAGGACGTCAGCCTCGACATCGCCGACGGCGAGTTCATGATCCTCGTCGGGCCGTCCGGGTGCGGGAAGTCGACGCTGCTTCGGATGGTCGTCGGCCTCGAGGACATCACCAGCGGTGACCTGATCATCAACGGCAAGCGCGTCAACGACAAGGCGCCGCGCGACCGCAACCTGGCGATGGTGTTCCAGAACTACGCGCTGTACCCGCACCTGACGGTCTTCGAGAACATCGCCTTCCCCCTGCGCCTGCAGCGCGGCAAGCACAGCGAGGACGAGATCAAGCGCAAGGTGCACCGGGCCGCCGACATGCTCGAGCTGCGCGAGCACCTGGACCGCAAGCCGGGCAACCTGTCCGGCGGCCAACGGCAGCGCGTCGCGATGGGACGGGCCATCGTGCGGGAGGCGGACGCGTTCCTGTTCGACGAGCCCCTGTCGAACCTCGACGCCAAGCTTCGCGGGCAGATGCGCACCGAGATCGCCCGCCTGCAGCGCCGGCTCGGGACGACGACCGTCTACGTCACCCACGACCAGACCGAGGCGATGACGCTCGGCGACCGGGTCGCCGTCCTCAAGAAGGGCGTGCTGCAGCAGGTCGCCAGCCCCCGCGAGCTCTACGAGCAGCCGGTCAACCTCTTCGTCGCCGGCTTCATCGGCTCGCCGCCGATGAACTTCGTGCCCGGGCACGTCGAAGGCCGGACCCTGCACCTGCCGTTCGTCGACGTCGAGCTGCCCGAGGACGTCGCGAAGCGCGCTCAGGGCAAGGACCTGCTCATCGCCGGCATCCGCCCCGAGCACTTCGAGGACGCGACCGTCATCGACTCCGACAAGGCAGCGCGCGGCGTCTCGTTCGAAGTGGACGTCGACGTCACCGAGTGGCTCGGGGACTCGCTGTACGCGTACGTGCCGTTCGAGCCCGACCCCGGCGTCCAGGCCAAGCTCGACGAGCTCGACCGCGACCTGGAGGGCGAGGGCATGCGGACCCAGCTCGTGGTCGCGCTCGACGCGACGAGCCGCGTGCGGGACGGCGACCGCGCGCGGCTGTGGTTCGACCCGCGGCGGATGCACCTGTTCGACCCGGAGTCCGGCGAGAACCTCACGCGCGACGAGGAGGCCGCGCGGCGGATCAACGAGGAGAACGAGAAGCTGCGCAAGGAGTCCCTCGAGCGCGCCCAGGCCGCGGACCGCCGCCGCCAGGAGCGCGAGACCG
>JBMOMI010000374.1:0-3916 GCA_049325235.1 Actinomycetota bacterium
CCGCCGGGTGCGGCGGTGGCGCCGGTCAGGGCGCCGCCGGTGACGGCGAGGGCGAACGCCGCGGACGCCGCGATGACGGCGAGCCGGCGCGTAGGACGATGGGCCACTGTGGTCCTCCTCGTGGGGTCTGCAGGCACCGTGCGTCGCTCCCCGCGACCCCCGGGCGACGGTGCCCTATGGCGTGGCTCACCGTAGGACCACGGCAGCGGGCTGTGAAGGCCTTTCAGGCGATCCGGTCGAGGACGACCGGGACGTCGGCCGGCCGGTCCCCCTCCGGCAGGATGTCGAACGCGCCCTCGAGCGCGGCGACGGCCCGCTCGAAGCGCTCCGGGGTGTCCGTGTGCAACGTCATCAGCGGCTCCCCGCCGCGCACCAGCGCCCCGGGCTTGGCGTGCAGCTCGACGCCGGCCCCGGCCTGCACGGCCTCGCCCTGCCGGGCTCGCCCGGCGCCCAGCCGCCACGCCGCGACGCCCACCGCGTACGCGTCCAGCCTGCCGACGACGCCGTCCGCCGGCGCCAGCACGTGGTGGGTCTCGCGGGCTCGCGGCAGCTCCGCGGCCGGGTCACCGCCCTGCGCCGCGATCATGCGCCGCCAGGTGTCCATCGCCCGCCCGTCCCGGAGCGCGTCCGCCGGGTCGACGTCGTCGCGTCCCACGGCGGCCAGCATCTCGCGCGCCAGGGCCAGGGTGAGCTGGACGACGTCCGCCGGCCCTCCGCCGTCCAGCACCTCGACCGCCTCGCGCACCTCCAGGGCGTTGCCGGCGGTCAGCCCGAGCGGCGTGGACATGTCGGTGAGCAGGGCGACGGTCCGCACACCGGCGTCGGTCCCGAGGTCGACCATCGTCCGGGCCAGCTCCCGCGCGTCCTCGACGTCCTTCATGAACGCGCCGGAGCCGACCTTGACGTCGAGCACCAGCGCCCCGGTGCCCTCGGCGATCTTCTTGCTCATGATCGAGCTCGCGATGAGCGGGATCGCCTCCACGGTCCCGGTGACGTCCCGCAGCGCGTAGAGCTTCTTGTCGGCCGGCGCCAGGTGGGCCCCGGCCGCGCAGATGACCGCTCCGACGTCCTCGAGCTGGCGCAGGATCTCCTCGCCGGTCAGCTCGGCCCGCCACCCGGGGATCGACTCCAGCTTGTCCAGGGTGCCGCCGGTGTGGCCGAGCCCCCGGCCGGAGAGCTGGGGGACGGCGACGCCGAACGACGCGACCAGCGGCGCGAGCGGCAGGGTGATCTTGTCGCCGACGCCGCCGGTGGAGTGCTTGTCGACGGTGGGCCGCGACAGGGACGAGAAGTCCATCCGCTCCCCGGAGGCGATCATCGCGGCGGTCCAGCGGGAGATCTCCCGCCGGCTCATCCCGCGCAGCAGGACGGCCATCGCCAGGGCCGCCATCTGCTCGTCGGCCACGACACCGCGCGTGTAGGCGTCGATCACCCAATCGATCTCGGCGTCGCCGAGCTCGCCGCCGTCGCGCTTGGTGCGGATCACGTCGACGGCGTCGAACGCCTCGGTCATGCACGCTCCTGCAGGTCGTGGGCTCCGAAGGGGTCTGGCAGCACGTCGCGCATCGTGCGCACGCCGTGCACCGTCTCGAGCAGCAGGTCCGGGCCGCCGGCCTCCCAGAGCAGCTGGCGGCATCGGCCGCACGGCATCAGCACCGTGCCGTGGGAGTCGACGCACGTGAACGCGACGAGCCGTCCGCCGCCGCTGGCGTGCAGCGCCGACACGAGCCCGCACTCCGCGCACAGCGTGACGCCGTACGCGGCGTTCTCCACGTTGCAGCCGACGACCACCCGACCGTCGTCGACGAGCCCGGCCGCTCCGACCGGGAAGCCGGAGTACGGCGCGTAGGCGCGCTCCATCGCCTCGCGGGCGCTGGCCCGCAGCGCCTCCCAGTCGACGTCCTCGCTGCCCACGGTCAGGCCTTGACGTAGGGCTGGCCGTCGGCGGCCGGTGCCCGCACCCGGCCGACGAGCCCGGCCACCGCGAAGATCGTCGCGAGGTAGGGCGCCATCAGCATGAACTCGCTCGGGATCGGGGTGCCGATGATGCCGAGCACGCCCTGCAGGTTGTTGGCGAAGCCGAACAGCAGCGCGGCGAACAGCGCCCCGAGCGGGCTCCACCGCCCGAAGATCATCGCCGCGAGGGCGATGAAGCCCTGCCCGGCGGTCATCTCCCGGCCGAACGCGCCGACCGAGCCGAGGGTGAAGAAGGCTCCGCCGAGCCCGGCGACCACGCCGCCGAGGAGCACGTTCTGCACCCGCACCCGGTTGACCTTGATGCCGACGGTGTCCGCCGCCGTGGGGTGCTCGCCCACCGCCCGCACCCGCAGCCCCCACCGGGTGCGAAAGAGGGCGACGTGCACGAGCGCCACGGCCACGTACATGAGGTAGACGATGATCGACTGCCGGAAGAGCACCGGCCCGACGACCGGGATCTCCGACAGCAGGGGGATGGCGATCGGGCGGAAGGTGCCCGGCTGGTTGAACGTGTCGGCCTGCGGGGAGAGCACCCGGCTGTAGAAGAAGCTGGTGAGCCCGATGACGAGGACGTTGAGGACGACGCCCACGATGATCTGGTCGACGACGTAGCGGATCGCGAAGACCGCGAGCACGGTGGCGACGAGGACGCCGGCGACCGGCGCCATCAGCAGGCCGACGTACAGGCTGTCGGTGAGGCTGGCGACCACGGCGGAGGCGAAGGCCCCGGCGAGCAGCTGCCCCTCGATCGCGATGTTGATGACGCCGGACCGCTCGCACAGCACGCCGGAGAGCGCCCCGAACACCAGCGGCGTCGACAGCAGGAGCGTCCCGGCGAGCAGGCCGGTGAACGAGATCTGCTTGCCCTCGATCGCCCAGACCAGGAAGGCGAGCAGCCACAGCGCCGCGTAGCCGATCGGCAGTGCGAGCGGCACCCGACGCCGCCGGACGACCAGGGCCACGGCCACCGCGGCCAGCACGAGCATCAGCACCGACAGCACGAGCGCGGTGCCCCGCGTGGGCAGGGCGACCGGGTCGATCTGGACCAGGTCGGCGCGCGTGGAGATGCCGAACGTGCTCCTGGCCGAGCCGTCCGCGCCCAGGGCGAAGACGACGAGCGCCAGCAGTCCGAGGGCGCCCAGGGTGATCGGCAGCTTCCACGTCGCCGGCTTGGCGACCTCCTCCTCCCGCGGAGCCGGCGCGCTCGGGGTCGGCCGGGTCGTCGTCGCGGTGCTCATGCGCCCCACCCCTTCGACAGCTGCATCCCGCCGAGACCGCCGCGGGCACGGATCCGGAAGATCGCCCGCACGAGCGGCGGCGCGGCGATGAACAGCACGATCAGCGACTGGACGACGAACACGATGTCGATCGGCGTGCCGGTCCGTGCCTGCATGGTCACGCCGCCGGCGCGCAGCATGCCGAAGAGGATGCCGGCGCCGACGATGCCCACCGGGTTGCCGCGGCCGAGCAGCGCGACGGTGATCGCGTCGAAGCCGATTCCGGCCGAGATGCCGCCGGTGAGGGCCTTCTCGGTGCCGAGGATCTGGAACCCCCCGGCCAGCCCGGCGAGACCTCCTGCGAGCGCCATCGCGGTGAACGTCATCGACCCGGTGCGGATGCCGGCGGTGCGTGCGGCGGAAGGGTTGGCACCGACCGCGCGGAGCTTGAAGCCGAGCGTGCTGCGGTTCAGCAGCCACCAGACGGCGGCCGCGGCCGCGAGCGCCAGCAGCAGCCCCAGGTGCAGGCGCGACCACCCGCCGAGCAGCTGCGGCAGCGCCGCCGAGTCGGCGACGCGGGGGCTGATCGGGTCGTTGCGTCCGGGCCGCTGGAACGCGCTGGTGCTCAGCAGGAAGGCCAGCAGGAACCGGGCGAT
This sequence comes from Actinomycetota bacterium, assembly GCA_049325235.1. GTDB lineage: Bacteria > Actinomycetota > Actinomycetes > Actinomycetales > SCSIO-59966 > SCSIO-59966. The sequence goes on from JBMOMI010000374.1 coordinate 3,851, forward strand.
GTTGTTCAGCATGATCGTCGTGATGACCTCGTGCGCCCCGGTCCGGGCCTTGAGGACGCCCGGGAT
>JBMOMI010000375.1:0-1088 GCA_049325235.1 Actinomycetota bacterium
CTCGCCGGTTACGAGACCGGGGTGCGCGTCGGCAAGGCCATGGGCGGCACGCCGGCCGGCGTCCACGACATCGGCACGTGGGGTGCGGTCGGCGTGGCCGCCGCCGTCGCCCGGCTGCTGGCTCCTGCCGACGTGGACGCCGCACGGCGCGCGATCGACCTGGCCGCGTCTGCGGTGCTGCTGACCGACGCCGCCACGGTCTTCGCCGGGCGCACCGGCGGGCATGCCTTCCTCGGCGCCTCGATCCAGCTGGGGGCGAGCCTGGGCTCCGCGGCCGTCGCTGGGCTGGAGCCGCTGGAGGGCGCGCTCGACCACCACTTCGCGGGGCTGGCCGCGCGGGGGTGGGACGGCCGGCACCTCAGGAACGTCGGCGGCTACTGGCCGGCGTACGAGGTGCTGGCTGGCTACGTCAAGACGCATCCCACGTGCGCGCACCTGCACGGCGTCAACGACGCCGTCGCAGACCTGCTGGCGGTGGGGCGACCCGACGGCAAGCCGCTCAGGGATGAGGAGGTCGAGAGGATCGACGTCCGGACGTTCTCGGCCGCGGCCGCGTTCGACTCGGTCGCGGACGACGAGCTGGCCGCGAGGTTCAGCGTGCCGACGTCGGTGGCGGTGGCGCTCGTGACCGGGCGGCTCGACGAGACCACGCTGACCGACGAGACGGTTCGCTCGGAGGCGGTGCAGGACCTCGCGTCCCGGGTCACGGTGACCCACGACGCGGCTCTGGACAAGGGATACCCCGACGGGCGACCTGCTGTGGTGCGGTTGGTGCTGCGCGACGGCACCGAGCTGGAGGCTCGCGCGGACCGGCCTCGCGGGGACGCCGGCCGCGACCTGTCGCGAGAGGAACTGCAGCGCAAGGCGACCCGGCTGCTGGCCAGTCGCTTCGGCAGCTCGGGCGACGACGTGCTGCGCGCCATCCACGCCCTGGCGGACGGTGGCAGCCCCCGGGACGTCGGTCGCAGCCTGCGCGAGGCGGCGCGATGATCCTGTCGCGGCGCGCCGGGACGCTGCACCTCGTCGAGCAGGTGGAGCACGGTCGCGTGGCCGGCGAGCTGGCAGCCGCGTGGGGCAGCGACGAGTTC
>JBMOMI010000375.1:1098-3911 GCA_049325235.1 Actinomycetota bacterium
TCCGGTTCGCCGCGGCCCGGCACGACGAGGGGTGGCGGGCATGGGACGCCCGGGTGCTGTTCAACGAGCTCGAGCGCCGGCCGCTGCACTTCCTGGAGATCGACCCGGCCGAGCACGTGCGGCTCTACCGCCAGGGCGTGGAGACCGTCTCCCTCGGTGACGTGTACGCCGGTGTGCTCGTCGGCATGCACTGGACCGGGCTCTACCGCGGGCGGTGGTCCGCACCGGGCCTTCGGGGCCGCCTCGGCCCGCACGGCGACGGCGCGCGGCTGCAGGACGAGGTGGTCGACGCCGAGGAGCGACGCTGGATCACCGCCAAGCGCGGGGCCTGGTGCGCCGACGAACCGCGCAGCGCCTTCGAGTGCCGGCTGTGGCACAACTACGAGCTGCTGCAGCTGTGGGACCTGCTGTCTCTGTACCTCGCGGTGATGCCGCCCGAGGCGGACAGCGGGGACGCCGGCCGGCCGCCGCGCTGGGGGCCGCAGCTGTCGGCGCTCGACCACGCGCCTCAGACCGTGCTGCTGCCCGAGGTGCGCAGCGACCCCTTCGGGCCGCAGCACACGATCCGGGTCGGCGTCCGCCCTGGCGGCGTCGTCGTCCTCGACCCCTACCCCTTCGAGCGGCCAGGGATCACGGTCGACGTGGCGCAGCGCGTCATCGCCGACCGTGCGTACACCCCGGCGGAGATGGAGACCCACGTGCGGAAGGCACCGGAGTCGGTGACGACGTGGCGCATGGAGCCCTGGAGGACGGCGTGAGCCACTCGGGCGACGATGCGCTGGCCCGCGCGCAGGAGGCTGCCCAGCGGTTCGTCTCCGGCGAGGCAGGCTTCGCGCAGGTCACGACACTGGACCGGCGCGGCTACCCGGTGACGCGAACCATGACCGCGTTCCTGGGTGCCGACTGGTCGGTCAGCCTGGTGCAGCGACGCGCGCACGCGCGGCTCGCGCAGTGGGCGCGCGATCCCCGGACGCTGGTGGCGTGGGTCGGCACGCCGGCGCCCGGCGCCACGAACGAGAGGCCCCACGTCTTCGACATCGGTCAGCTGCCGCCCCGGGTGGTGGCCGTGCGCGGGGACGCCGAGCTGCAGCCCGACGAGTGGACGGTTCGCGTCTACCGCGAGCACCTGGACGCCCAGCGCGCACGGGGCTTCACCCGCGCCCCAGTACGCACCGACGACGAAGCCGCGCGGGACCTCGCCGGCGTCGTCGTCCGGCCGGTGCGCGTGCGGCTCGAAGGCTTCGGTGAGGGCGCGCAGTCCTTCACCTTCGATCCGACGAAACCCGAAGGGACCCAGCAATGATCAAGACGATCCTGGGCTACGAGCTCGAGGACGGCGTGACGCCCGAGGAGTACGAGAGGTGGCTGTTCGACGTGCACGCGCCGGACCTGCTCGCCAACCCGTACCTGGACCGCATCGTGTTCAACAAGGTGCTGCGGCCGGTGACGCAGGCATCGGGCGGCACCGCGACGGTGCCGGTCGGGTACTCCTTCTACCGGATCGCCGAGATGCACTACGCCGACGAGGACGCGTACGAGAGCTACCTGCGCTGGTGGGACGACCACCCGCTCCCCGCCGAGCGCGGCCCGGCGGGCCGCACGAAGTTCAGGTTCTACCTCGTGACCGAGAGCACCGAGGTGACCCGCGAGAGCCTCGCGGCCGACGGGGTGGCCACGGCCTGATGAGCACCGCAGCGGCCGTGACGCAGGCGGTTCTGCGACGCCTGACCTCGCTGCGTGCCGCGCCGGTGGACGACGACCTGTCGGCGTGGGCGCGGCGCCTTGCGTCGCAGGACGGATTCCCGCTCGTGGGGACGGGACTCGTGGCGGCGACGTATCCCGCGCTGCAGTGGAACGCCGAGCGGTGCGCGCGCGCCGGTCTGGGCCGCCCGGCGACCGTCGTGCTGACCGGCCTTGCGGTGGCCGCCGAGCACGACCGCGATGTCGCGGCCCTGGAGACCGCGGTGGGCGCTGGGCTGGCCGCCGCCGCTCCCCTCGACGGCGTGCCGGGCGACGCCGTCGCCACCGTCACCGTGGACCTGGTGGGCAGTGCGGCGTGCGCCGCGCTGCTGGCCGGCGTGCCCGCCGCTGAGCTGTCCGGCGTCCTCGACCTGGCCGGGACACTCCTGGCCGTCGGTGCGCCGGGCAGAGCCGACGACCTCGGCGCGCGCTGGGCGGGGCATGCCGCGGCAGCGGGATGGCTTGCGGTGCAGTGCTTCAGGTCCGGTCTCACGGCGTTCGACGGCGCGCTCGAGCACACGGTGGCCACCGTCGCCGGGGCCGGGGGCGCAGGCATGGCGCGCCGCACGCCGGTGCGGACCCTGCTGGGGGCACTGAGGTGACACCGTTCCTCCTGCTGAACGTGGCCCGCCCGTGGGGCGAGACGGACCCGGTGACCCTCGCGTCGACGGCCGTGGCGGCCGGCATGGACGGCGTAGGGCTGGCCGACAGCCCCCGCCTGTTTCCCGACCCGCTGGTCAGCACCGAGCGAGTCCTGCGAGACACCGAAGCCCGCCTGGCCGGGCCCTGCGTGCTGAGCCTCGGTCTCCGTCACCCGGCCACGGTGGCGGGTGCCTTGCGGACGCTGGCGCAGAGCCGGCCGGGCCGTGTGGTGGCGGTGGTCGGCCGGGGGGAGAGCTCGGTGCGGAACGCGGGCGTGCCGGTGCCGTCGCTACGCGCGTACGAGGAGTCGATGGCGTGCCTGGTGGAGCTTCTCGCCGAGGACGGGGCCGGCGTCCGGCTGCTCGGAGCCGCCTCCGGGCCGCGGACGATCGCCGTGACGGCCTCGCGGCTGCCCGGCGTCCTCGTGGACG
>JBMOMI010000376.1:0-3906 GCA_049325235.1 Actinomycetota bacterium
TCCGTGCGAGACTCGGTGCGCGTGCGGCGCGAGCGGGCGATGGAGACGCGGCCCGACACGTTCGGGCTGCGCGTCGACTCGCTCCGCATCCTGCGGGCGGTGCCGCGCCCGGGGGCCGCGTCGCCGCCGTGGATCGTCGTGCTCTCCGACTTCCAGTGCGAGCCGTGCCGCCGCTTCGGGCTCGAGGTGATCCCGGCGCTCCGGCGGGACATCGAGCGCGAGGGCATCGCGCACCTGGCCTTCGTGAACGCCCCGCAGCCGGAGCACTTCAACGCGCGCTTCGCCGCGCTTGCCGCCCTCTGCGCCGCGTCGGCCGGACGCTTCTGGGCCATGCACGACACGCTCTTCGCCACCCTGCCGCGCTGGGACCGCGACCCCGACCCGCGCGCGTTCATGGACTCGCTCGCGGTCGCCGTCGGCGTCCCGGCGGCCACGCAGCGCGACTGCACGGAGCGGCTGCGCCTGTTGCACCTGCTGGACGCCGACGTGCGGCGCAGCGCCCGGGTGCGGGGGGCCGACCTGCCGGTGGTCTACGTCGGCGACGCCCTGCTCCCCCCCGGCGACCGCACGCTCGAGGGGGTGCGGCGCGCCGTGGCGCGGGCCGCGGGCGCCGGCATGGCCGGCATCGGTGTCGTCACCGTGGGGGAGCGGCCGACCCGGGTCGCGGTGGCCGCCATGTTCGCGCTCGGCGCCGGGATGTACGTCGGTGCGGCGAGCGCCTGGGCGACGGCCGGCGCGGCGGCGACCGCGGCGGTCGCGCTGGCCGGGCTGGCCCGGCTGCTGCCGGCGGTGCGGCGGGAGCTGGCGTGAGCGTGCTCGACGCCGTTCCGGAGGAGCCGCCGCCGCCCACCCGCACCGCCTGGATGGACGCCGCGCGGGTGGTGGCGATCGTGGCCGTCGTCGTCATCCACGTGCTGGCGCCCACGGTCGAGGGCCGGGGCGTGGACGTCGGCAGCGCCGCCTGGTGGGTCGCGGACGCCCTGAACTCCGCGAGCCGCTGGTGCGTGCCGGTGTTCCTGATGATCTCCGGCGCGCTGGCGCTCGACCCTGCCAGGGTGGCTCGCCCACGGGACTTCTACCGCCGCCGGTGGCAGCGCATCGGTGTCCCGCTGGTGTTCTGGACCGCCTTCTACCTGGCCTTCCGGCAGGCCGTGCTCGGCGCCGGGCTGACCCCGGAGCGGGCCGCCGCCGACGTGGCCGCGGGCGCGCCGTTCCTGCAGCTGTACTTCCTCTACGTGCTGGCCGGCCTGGTGCTCGTCACGCCGTTCCTCAAGGTGGTCACCCGGCACGCCACGTGGCGGATGCAGCTGGGCTTCGCCGTCGTGCTGCTCGCCCTGGGTGCCCTCGACCAGCTCGTCACGTTCGCCGCCGGCGTGGGGGAGCCGAACGCGGCCACCCGCTTCCTGCCGTTCATCGGGTACTACGTGCTCGGCTGGGCGCTGCGCGACGTGCTGCTCGCCGGGCGCTGGGTGGTCTGGACGTCGCTGGCGTGGGCAGCCAGCGTCGTCGCGGTCGCGCTGCTCGCCTACGTGCGCGAGTTCGGCGAGGTCGGCCGCTACGCCTACGGGTTCCTGTCGCTGCCGGTGATCGTCATGTCGGTGGCCGGCTACCTGCTGCTGCACCACTGGCTGCGGCGCGGCTGGGGCTGGCTGCGCCCGGTCGCGCCCCTGGCGTTCGGCGTGTTCCTCGTGCACGGTGCCCTGGTGTACGGGGTCCGGCACGTCGTCGGCGTCCCGACCGACCTGCTCGGTGTCGTGCTGTGGGCCACGGCCGGCACGGTCGCCTACACGGTCGCCTCGGCCGGGATCACGTGGGTGCTGCTGCGGGTCCCGTACCTGCGCGCCGTGCTGGGGGAGCCGGCTCGACGACCGGGTCAGCCGGGGCGCACTCAGGCCGGGCCGACGAGCCCGGCGACGATCTGAGCGGACAGGCCGACCAGCGGGAGCCCACCGCCGGGGTGCGCCGACCCGCCGACGAGGAACAGCCCCGGCACCGGTGACGCGTTCGCCGGGCGGAGGAACGCGGCGCGCGGCCCGTTGCTCGACGTCCCGTAGATCGAGCCGCCGACGCTGCGGGTCTCCCGGGCCAGGTCGGCCGGCGTGCGAATCTCCCTCCACAGCAACCGGTCTCGCACGTCGAGCCCTCGGCCGGCCATCACGGCCAGCACCCGGTCGGCGTAGGACTCCGCGAGACCCGGTGCGTCCCAGTCCATCCCGGCCCTCGGGTCGCCCGGCACGTGCCGCGGCGCGTTGACGAGGACGAACCACGCCTCGGCGTCGTCGTCCGGGCGGGTGGCCGGGTCGTCCGGCGCGCTGACGTACACGGTCGGGTCGTCGACCGGGCGGGGAGTTCCGCGGAACCGCCCGGTGCCGAAGACCGCGTCGAACTCGGCGTCGTAGTCGCGGGGGAACAGCACGGTGTGGTGCCGCAGCCCCGGGGTGCGCCCGCGCAGGGCCAGCAGCAGGACGAACCCCGACAGGGACGGCGTGGCACGGGCGAGCGCCGCTCGCGCGCCGCGCACGGCCCGGGCCGCGGACGCCGGGACGAGGTCCCGGTACAGGTGCGCGGCGTCCGCGTTGGCCACGACGACGTCGGCGGGGAGCACCTCACCGCCGGCGAGCCGGACGCCGGCCGCGCGGCCGCCGGAGACCAGCACCTCGGCGACGTCCGCGCCCGTTCGCACCTGCGCGCCGCACTCCTGCGCGCGCTGCGCCACCGCCTCGGCGAGACGACGCAGGCCGCCGCGGACGTACCACGACCCGAACACCTGCTCCACGTACGGCACGGTGGCGAGGGCCGCCGGCGCGCGCCGGGGGTCGCTGCCGGTGTAGGTCGCGTACCGGTCGAGGAACGTGCGCAGGTGCTCGTGGCGCAGGTAGCGCCGTCCGAGCTGGCGCAGCGACAGCCACGGCGCGATGGTCCGCAGGTCGCCGGTGCGGCGGGAGAGGCGGGCCAGGGTGCGGGCGCCGTCCAAGGGGGACGTGAGGAACGGGCCGCGGGTGGCGTCCCAGATGCGCCCCGCGCGCTCCAGGAAGGCCTGCCACTGCGCGCCGGCCCCGGCGCCGAGGGCAGCGTCGAACGCGTCGCGCACGCCCGGGCGGGACAGGTTCGGCACGTCCACCCGCGTGCCGTCGCCGAAGCGGTAGGAGCACGCCGGGTCCACCGGGACGAGCTCGACCGAGTCCTCCAGCGGCGCGCCGGTCGTCGCGAACAGGTCGCGGTACACGGCCGGCAGCGTCAGCAGCGACGGGCCGGTGTCGAAGCCGAACCCGTCCCGGGTGAACCAGCCGAGCTTGCCGCCGACGGTCGGGGCCTGCTCGCAGACGGTGACCCGGTGCCCGGACGCCGCCAGCCGGGTGGCCGCCGACAGGCCGCCGAGACCGGCGCCGACGACGACGACGTCAGCCACCGGCGATGAAGCCGCCGATCGTGAACTGCTGGGTGCCGTCGGCCGTGACCACCGTGAGCGAGAGCACCTCGGCGCCCTCGCCCCGGGAGAACGTCGCGCCGGCCACGCCCTGCGGCAGGGCCGCCGGTGTCTCGGTGAAGCCCTGCGCGACCAGGGAGTCGCGGTAGAACGCGACGATCTCCTCGGCGCTCTGGGCCGTCTCGCCGGCGAGGCTCACCTGGCGCCGGCCGTCGCTCTCGACGAGCGAGGAGACCCGGATCTCGGCTCCGGGCGGGACCGCCACCACGTCGGTGGGGAACCCCTCGACGAGGTCGCCGACCGCCGAGTCGGTCGGCCCACCGGTGGCCGGCCCGCTGGTCGGCTCCGACGTCGCCTCGGCGGTCGTCTCCTCGGCGCTCGTCTCCGGGGCGGTCGCGGCGGGGGACGCCGGCTCCTCGGCCGGTGCGTCACTGCCGCAGCCGGCCACGGCGAGCGCGGCGGCGGCCAGGGCGACGGCG
>JBMOMI010000377.1:0-3894 GCA_049325235.1 Actinomycetota bacterium
GGACCAGCTTCGGGCGCGGCGGTGCCACCGGCTTCCAGCAGGACCTCGCGAACGCTGACTGCATCATCATCCAGGGCTCGAACATGGCCGAGGCCCACCCGGTGGGCTTCCAGTGGGTGATGGAGGCCAAGAAGCGCGGCGCGACGGTCATCCACGTCGACCCGCGGTTCACCCGCACCAGCGCGCTCGCCGACCGGTTCGTCGGCATCCGGGCGGGCACGGACGTCGCGTTCCTCGGCGGGATCGTCAACTACGTGCTGAGCAACGAGCTCGACTTCCGCGAGTACGTGCTGGCCTACACGAACGCGGCCTCGATCGTGCGCGAGGACTTCCGCGACACCGAGGACCTCGACGGGCTGTTCTCCGGGTTCGACCGCTCGACCCGGACCTACGACGAGCGGACCTGGCAGTACGAGGGCCAGGGCGAGGAGGGGGAGACCGGGGAGCAGACCCGGGCGCGCCGGGAGACCGCCGGCGGCCTGCGTCACGAGTCGCACGGCCGGCCGATCCCCGCCGACGTCGCCCGCGACGAGACGCTGCAGCACCCGCGCTGCGTCTACCAGGTGCTCAAGCGGCACTTCTCCCGCTACACGCCGGAGATGGTCGAGCGGGTGTGCGGCGTCCCCGCCGAGGACTTCCTCGCCGTCGCGCGCGCCTGGGTGGAGAACTCCGGCCGCGAGCGGACCACCGCGCTGGTGTACTCGGTGGGCTGGACCCAGCACTCCACCGGGGTGCAGTACATCCGCACCGGCGCGATCCTCCAGCTGCTGCTCGGCAACATGGGCCGCCCCGGCGGCGGCATCATGGCGCTGCGGGGACACGCGAGCATCCAGGGGTCCACGGACATCCCGACGCTGTTCAACCTGCTGCCCGGCTACCTGCCGATGCCGTACTCGACGGGCCACGACTCGCTCCAGGACTGGCTCGACGCGATCTACCACCCCGAGCAGAAGGGCTTCTGGGCGGGCGCGCCCGCGTACGCGGTGAGCCTGCTCAAGGCGTACTGGGGTGAGGCCGCGACGGCGGAGAACGACTACTGCTACGGCTACCTGCCCCGCATCTCCGGCGACCACGGCACCTACCAGCAGGTGCTCGACATGATCGACGGCAAGATCGAGGGCTACTTCCTGCTCGGCCAGAACCCCGCGGTCGGCTCCGCGCACGGGCGCGCCCAGCGGCTCGGCATGGCGAACCTGAAGTGGCTCGTCGTCCGCGACCTGTTCGAGATCGAGAGCGCGACGTTCTGGCGGGACAGCCCCGAGGTGGAGACCGGCGAGATCGTGCCGCAGGAGTGCGCCACCGAGGTGTTCCTCATGCCCGCGGCGTCCCACGTCGAGAAGGAGGGCACGTTCACCCAGACCCAGCGGATGCTGCAGTGGCGGGAGCAGGCCGTCGAGCCGGCCGGGGACCGGCGCAGCGAGCTGTGGTTCTTCTACCACCTGGGACGGCTCGTCCGGGAGAAGCTGGCCGGCTCCACCGCACCGCGGGACCGCGCCGTCCTCGACCTGGCGTGGGACTACCCGACCCACGGCGCGCACGACGAGCCGTCGGCAGAGGCGGTGCTGCGCGAGATCAACGGGTACGAGGTGGCCACCGGGCGCCCGCTGTCCAGCTTCACCGAGCTGAGGGACGACGGCTCGACGGTCGGCGGGTGCTGGATCTACACCGGAGTCTTCGCCGACGGTGTCAACCAGGCCGCCCGCCGCACGCCCGGCAGCGAGCAGTCCTGGGTCGCGCCGGAGTGGGGCTGGGTGTGGCCGGCGAACCGCCGGATCCTGTACAACCGCGCGTCCGCCGACCCGCAGGGCAGGCCGTGGAGCGAGCGCAAGGCCTACGTCTGGTGGGACGCCGCGTCCGGCACGTGGACGGGCCACGACGTGCCCGACTTCGTCGCCGACCGCTCGCCGGACTACCGGCCCCCGCCGGGCGCCACCGGCGTCGACGCGATCGCCGGCGACGACGCCTTCGTCATGCAGGCGGACGGCAAGGGCTGGCTGTACGCGCCGTCCGGGCTCATCGACGGACCGATGCCGACGCACTACGAGCCGGCCGAGTCGCCGCTGCCGAACCCGTTGTACGGGCAGCAGTCCAACCCGACGCGGGTCACGTACGACCGCGCCGACAACCCGATGAACCCCTCACCGCCCGCACAGCACAGCGACGTCTTCCCCTACGTGTTCACGACCAGCCGGTTGACCGAGCACCACACGGCCGGGGGGATGAGCCGCACCCTGCCCTACCTGGCGGAGCTGCAGCCGGCGATGTTCGTCGAGGTGTCGCCGCAGCTCGCCGCCGAGCGCGGGCTCGAGCACATGGGCTGGGCCACGATCGTCACGTCGCGCGCGGCGATCGAGGCCCGGGTGCTCGTCACCGAGCGGCTGCGACCGCTGAAGGTGGAGGGGCGGCTGATCCACCAGGTGTGGCTGCCGTACCACTGGGGCACCGGGGGGACGACGCTCACGTCCGGTGACTCGACCAACGACCTCATCGGCCTGTCGCTCGACCCCAACGTCCTCATCCAGGACAGCAAGGTGGGAACGTGCGACGTCCGGCCGGGGCGGCGTCCCCGGGGCCCGGACCTGCTGCGTCTCGTCGCGGACTACCGGGAGCGCGCCGGGGTCGCCGGGGTCGTCGTCCAGCAGGTGGTCACCGCCCACCCCAAGGAGGACAGCTGACGTGGTGAGCCGCAACAGCCTCTACGGCCCGCTCGACCCGGCGCCGGACGCGGGCTGGACCGATGAGCAGCCGCGGATGGGGTTCTTCACGGACACGAGCGTCTGCATCGGCTGCAAGGCGTGCGAGGTCGCCTGCAAGGAGTGGAACCTGATCCCGGAGGACGGGATCGACCTGCTCGGCTCCTCCTACGACAACACCGGCGCCCTGTCGGCCAACACGTGGCGGCACGTGGCGTTCGTCGAGCAGCCCCGGCCCGCCGGGGACGACGGCGACCTCCGCTGGCTGATGTCGTCGGACGTCTGCAAGCACTGCACGCACGCCGCCTGCCTCGACGTCTGCCCGACCGGGGCGCTGTTCCGTACCGAGTTCGGCACCGTCGTCGTCCAGTCGGACGTCTGCAACGGCTGCGGCTACTGCATCCCGGCCTGCCCGTTCGGGGTGATCGACCAGCGCAAGGACGACGGCCGCGCCTGGAAGTGCACGCTGTGCTACGACCGCATCGGTGCCGGCGGGACGCCGGCGTGCGCGCAGGCCTGCCCCACCGAGTCCATCCAGTACGGGCCGCTCGACGAGCTGCGGGAGCGGGCGCAGGCTCGCGTCGAGCAGCTGCACGAGCGCGGCGAGACCGACGCGCGCCTGTACGGCCACGACCCGCAGGACGGCGTGGGCGGCACCGGCGCGTTCTTCCTGCTGCTCGACGAGCCCGAGGTCTACGGGCTGCCGCCCGACCCGGTCGTCACCACCCGCGACCTCGTGTCGATGTGGAAGCGGGCTGCGGTGGCCGGCATGGCGATGGTCGGCGCCGTCGTCGTCGCCTTCGCGGGGCGGCGGTCGTGAGCGAGTTCCGTTCGTACTACGGGCGTCCCGTCGTCAAGGCGCCGGTGTGGAAGTGGGACATCCCCGCGTACCTGTTCACCGGCGGGCTGTCGGCCGGAGCGTCGCTGGTGGCGGCAGGCGCGGACGCCACCGGCCGCGTGCGGCTGCGGCGCTCCGCGCGCTGGACGTCGCTCGCCGGCATCGGCGTCAGCACGGTCTTCCTCGTGCATGACCTCGGGCGGCCCGAGCGGTTCGTCAACATGCTGCGGGTGCTTCGCCCGACGTCCCCGATGTCGGTGGGCTCGTGGTTCCTGGCGGCGTTCGGGCCGTCGATCGGGGCGGCCGCCGTCGCCGAGCTCGCCGGCGTGCTGCCGGAGCGGGGGCCGCTCGGCGCGGTGCGTC
>JBMOMI010000378.1:0-3886 GCA_049325235.1 Actinomycetota bacterium
CGGGTGGATGACGAGGCTGCGGACGTCGCCGATGTTGGCGACGTGGCTGTGCAGCTGCAGGGCCTCCACGAAGCGTCGCCCGGCCTCCACGCCGCCGGCGAGCTCGAAGGCCAGCACGGCCCCGGCACCCCGGGGGGCGTAGCGGCGGGCCCGCTCGTACCACGGGCTGGACGGCAGGCCCGCGTAGGAGACGGAGACGACCTCGTCCCGCTGTTCCAGCCACGTCGCGACGCGGGTCGCGTTCTCGACGTGCCGCTCGATCCGCAGGCTCAGCGTCTCCAGGCCTTGGGCGAGCAGGAACGCGTTGAACGGCGAGATCGCCGGGCCGAGGTCGCGCAGCAGCTGCACGCGGGCCTTGAGGATGTAGGCCAGGTTCGCCCCGAGCGGGCTGCCGACACCCAGGTCCCGCGCGTAGACGAGGCCGTGGTAGCTCGGGTCCGGCTCGTTGTAGTTGCGGAAGCGCTCGGGGTAGCGGCCGTAGTCGAAGGTGCCGCCGTCGACGATGACCCCGCCGATCGCCGTGCCGTGACCCCCGAGGTACTTGGTGGCGGAGTGGACGACGACGTCGGCCCCCCACTCCAGCGGCCGCACCAGGTACGGGGTGGCCACCGTGTTGTCGACCACGAGCGGGACGCCGGCGTCGTGGGCCACGGCGGCGACCCCCTCGATGTCGAGCACGTCCTGCTTGGGGTTGGAGATCGTCTCGGCGAAGAAGGCCTTGGTGTTCGGGCGCACCGCGGCGCGCCACGAGTCGAGGTCGTCGGGGTCGGCGACGAAGTCGACCGTGATGCCAAGCTTCGGGAACGTGTGCCGCAGCAGGTTGGACGTGCCGCCGTACAGGCTGGGGCTGGCCACGACGTGGTCGCCGGCCTCGGCGAGGTTGAGCAGGGCCAGCGTCTCCGCGGACTGCCCGCTCGCCACGAGCAGCGCCCCGACCCCGCCCTCGAGGCTGGCGACCCGCTGCTCCACGACGTCCGTCGTCGGGTTCATCAGGCGGGTGTAGATGTTCCCGAACTCCTTGAGCCCGAAGAGGTTGGCCGCGTGGTCGGTGTCGCGGAAGACGTACGAGGTGGTCTGGTAGATCGGCAGGGCGCGGGCTCCCGTGGCGGAGTCGGCGCTCTGGCCGGCGTGGATCTGTCGGGTCTCGAAGGACCATCCGGTGCTCATGGCGAGTGCCTCCAGGGCGGCGTGGGCGGGACGAGGGCAGCAGGTCGTCTCGCGACACCGCCGGCGGCGGTCGCCGGATGCCGGGTGGTCGGTGTCGCGCGGGAGCGCGCGGGCGCGGGGCGGCCGCGCGCTCAGCGACACATTCGGTGGCTCACGGCGTCGGCCTCCCGGTTTCGTGGGGCCCGGCGCGGGCCCGCGCTTGCCGGTCCGCGTCGCTGCGGCCGGCCCGGTCATCACCCGGGGCACCCCACCGCGGTGGAGGGTTGCCGGCCAGCGAGCCGGGGCTTGGCGCTGGCGCTCATGACCTGCCCCGGAGGATAGCCACCACCGCCACGTCTCGGACACCGGGTCTCGGCATCCGGGACAGCTGTCCGGTCACCCGGCCCGGTCGACCGCCGTCGAGGCCCACGGCGGGGCGACCATCCGGTCCAGCGCGGTGCGCAGCAGCCCGCCCAGGGAGTGGTCCGGGTCGGTCTCCAGGGTCCGCCGCACCAGCTCGTCGGCGAGGACCCCGTCCCCCCGCCACCACGCCAGCCAGGCCAGCACGCCGAGCGGTCTGGCCCGGCGCCGGCCACCGGCGACCCGCACCAGCCGGCGCAGCAACGCTGCCACCCGGTCGGCGAGCTCGTCGTCCGGCGGCACCGGGATGCACCCCGGCACCAGGGCGCCGAACGCCGCGTCGAGCGCCGACGTGACGGCGGGGTGCGCCGCCGCCCAGTCCGCGCCCGCCCCACCGTCCGCGGGGCGCCGCACCAGCTCCGCGGCACCGTCTGCTCCCCCGGGGACCGCGGTCAGGATGACCGCGTCGCGGACCGTCAGGTCGGCCATCGCGCCGAGCACGTGGCCCAGCCCGGCGGCGTCCAGCGCCTCCGGAGCCCCGGCCAGCGCCGCGGACCACCGCGCCAGCGCCCGGCTGCGGCGGTCGGCGAGGTCGGCCGGCGTCCCGTCGTACCACGCCCGCTCGGTCTGCTGGGCCACCCGGTCGGCCTCGTCCGCCTCGGGGCCGGCGACCGGGCCCAGGTCGCCCACCACCGCCTGCCGGTCGGGGGCCAGCACCCGCCCGCGCAGCACCATCTCGGCGCCGACCTCGCTCGACGCCAGCTCCTCCACCGGGCGTCCGTCGGGCGGGCAGCACCTCCGGCCGCACGTGAGGCTGCGGTACCGCGACGAGGTGACCTGCCACGCCTCGAGCAGGCGCACCCCCGCGGCGGTGAGGTGGAAGCGGATGGTGGCCAGCAACGGCGGCGGCACCTCGGCCTCGGTGAACGCCGCCAGCACCACCGTGTCGGCGCCCGAGCGCCGCGCGACGGCCAGGACCGCGCGGGCCTGCTCGGCGTAGGCCCCGGGCACTGCGGGCGCAAGGTCCTGGCGCGCCACCGGCCCGACGAGGCGCTTGCCGGCCAGGCACACGGTGACGAGGCTGTCGACGGGCCGGTAGCCGACCGCGTACAGCGCGTAGGTGAGCAGGTCCCGCGGCTCGCGGACGCGGATCGTGGCAGGAGCGGTGGTCGTCATGCGCGTCACGGTGCCGACCTGCGGCCCCGGCGCGTCAGCCCCCGCGGCAGACCTGTGGACAGTGGGACGAGACGACCGGCCTGTGGAGGGGTAGTCGAGACAGCCCCCGCGGGGTCAGCGCACGACCTCTCCCGGGACGACGTCCCCCTCGCGAGCGCCCTGTGCGGGTGCCGCCTGGGCCTCCCAGTCGAGGAACGCGTCGGCCTCGCCGAGCACGGCCCCCGCCAGCCAGGCCACGACCAGGGCGTCGTCGGCCACCCCGGCGAGCAGGAGCAGCGCCTCCGGGACCAGGTCCACCGGCGACACCACGTACAGCAGGCCCAGCGCCATCAGCCCGAGACGGCCGGGCTGCAGACCGGGGTACCGGCCCGACAGCGTCATCCGCACCATCCGGGGCACCGCCGCCAGCTGCGCCCCCACGCTGCGGCCGGACGGGGACCGACGCCGGGAGACGGCGAACCAGAGGGCCTCGAGCGCCGCAGCGCGTCGCATCGTGCGCACAGCCACCTCCACCGAGCAACGGGTGCACTGCCGACCACAACGTGCGACGGGCGGGTGCTGTTCCGTTCGCGGTCGGCGCGCGGCGTCAGAAGTCCCGGAAGCACGGCCCGCCGGACACGGCGGCCAGGCCGCGCAGGTCCCCGTCGGCCAGGTCCACGACCAGCGGCGTGGCCGACGGGTACATCAGCTGGCGGGGGTCGTCGACGTGGTCGAGCCCCACGAGGTGCCCCAGCTCGTGGAGCAGGACGGCGCGGGCCCGGGCCAGCCCGGCCGGCCCGGCGGCCATCTCGGCGACCTGGGGGCCGTCGATGACCAGCTGGCCCGTGACGTAGCGCCGGGACCCGGGCTCGGCGCCGTCCGCCGCCTGCGGGCCGGCGTACGCCGCGACGTCGCCGGCCAGCCTCGGGTCGGCGGCCGGGTCGGACCACGACACCAGCACCGGCGCCCACCGGTCGCCGTAGCGGTCCACCTGCAGCGGCGAGCGTTGGTCCGAGGCGGGCTCGTCGGTGGGCCCGTCGTCGACGAAGACGAGCCCGGTGACCCGCTGCACCGCGGCGATCGCGTCGTCCAGCAGGTAGTCACCGCCCGGCGGCGCGGTGCGGGAGTCGACGACGTAGCGCACCGGCCGGCAGGGGTCCCAGGCGACGGGCCGGCCGCCGTCGCTGTCGAGGAGCGCGTAGCCGCCCTCTCCCGGCGGGGCCGC
>JBMOMI010000379.1:0-3864 GCA_049325235.1 Actinomycetota bacterium
GGTCTCCGCTGGATGCATGCACGTCGGGGCTGTGCACGTGACGTCGCGGGCCACGACGTGGTCTCGCAGCTCCTGGGGTGGGGCGTAGGTGGTGCGGCCGTAGTCGAGCAGTCGGCCGGTCAGCGGGTCGACGACGAGCCGCCGCCACGTTGCGTCCGCCGCGATGCGGCGGGCGACGTCGGCCGGCACCGGCCCATAGCCGCGCAGCTCCGCGGGCCGGTCGTCGAGCCCGAGCAGCGTGCTGGCGGCTACGACCACGTGCACCTGCGGCTTGCGTCCCTGACGCGTGGCCAGCGGTGTCGGGCAGCTCTCCAGCGCGTGCCGAGCGAGCTCGACGAGCGCGTCGGTACGCAACGCGTCGAGCGGTCGGGCGTCACCTGCCTGACGCAGTGCCCGTGCCCGACCGTCGAGCGCGTGGAACACCGACATCGCGTCCTCCGCGGGCAGGTGGAGGCCGAGCGTCGCCATCCCGTCCGGCTCGGGACGCAGCCACACCGCCCGCCGCGCTCGCGCCTTCTCGTGCCGAGCCCGTGCGGCGTCCGGGTCCACGCGCAGCACTCGCCGCTGCACGCACGGCCGCAGCTGCCGGGCAGTCTGCTGCGGCGCGCGGCGCAGCACGTACTCCTCGACGGCACGGGCCTTGTTCGCCGTCAGCGTCGCGGTGTGCTCGATGACGACGCGGGCCCGCGCCCGGCAGATCTCCCCTTTCCGCAAGGCCTCCAGCGTCGCCGGCAACCGGCTCGTCAGGTCGACCGCCTCCGCGAGCCGGGTCTGCACGGCGCGCCGCGGCAGCTTGAGCCGGGCGGCGATCTCGTCAGCGGCGAACTCCGAGATGCCGCGCTCGTCGTCCGCGCGCGCCTCGCCCCGCCGGTTCGGCTCGACCGGCGCCGGACGCCGCCGGGCCAGCTCGGCCCACGCGACGTCCTTGGCCGCCTCGACCCAGGCCTCCAGCCGCGCCAGGCCGGCGATGTACTCGATGAGGTCGTAGCCGGCCAGGTGCGCCGGGTCCATCGAGGCGACCAGTGCCGCCAGCTCGGGGCCGGGCGCCATGCGCTCCAGCGCCGGCCGCGACACGACCGCCGCCCACCGCTCACCGTCCTGCAGGCGCCTTCCCTGCTCGGCATCCTCGACCAGGACCAGCTCCACCGGCTCGGGCTCCGGGCGCAGCGCCCGCCGAAGTCGTTCTGCCACAGCCGTTGTCGTCGTCATGCGGCAACGCTAGAGGGCACCACCGACAATCAGGATCGTGCAAGAACCCTGTGACGCAAAGCATCCGGCCCATCTACTGCGCGTGTGACGATTCGACAGGCGTCCGCCCGTCGATCGGGTTGCCCTACCGAACCGACCGACTTGTGAAGTTACGAGGACAGCGCGCTGATGGGCTGTCGCTACCCTCCACAGGGCCCACGCATCCACGGGGGGAACGTAGTGAGTCAACGGCTGCCACATGATTACCCGCCGATCCTCTACGTGCCGTGCCTGCGCCATGTGCGGTCGGCCGATGACCTGGAGGTCGAGTACCGCCAGACCCGCGACGACCGCACTGCACTGCTGGTCTACTCTGCACTTGATCGACTCCACCGCTGCCTGGGTGAGAACCAGCCGTGGTTCGTGCTGCCGACGGCACGGCTTCAGACGCTGTACGACGTCGCGCCGTTCGATCTAGTGCTCCTGGACGTCATGGTGCCCGAACACGCAGGGGCAGCCCATCACTCCGTGAGCGACCCAGCATGAGCCTCGGCTTCAGGATTGACCCGCCCGCGTTGAGCGACACCGCCGACGCGCTGATCGTCGTCGGGGGAACCGTGGTCGGCACGATCGTCGGCACCTTCACTTCGGGAGCTGTGGACTCGCTGTGGGAAAGTGGGGCCGACAGCATCGGTGAGTCGGGGATGCGATCGTCGACGGGTGGCAGGAGGTGGCCGACACCGGTGCCGCTGTCGGTGATCTCGCAGAGGACGTCTGGAATGCGATCTTCTAGGCGCTGGCTCGCCTCTGTCGGCGCCGGGGTGGCGGGAGCCATCGGCGTGCTCATGTTCACCGTGCCAGTCATGAGCGACGAGACGGCGACGGCGGCCGTGCTGATCGGGCTCGTTCTCCTGGCGGTGGCTGCCGCGCTCTGGATCTTCGGCCGTGCACCCCGTGTGGTCGAGTCCGCGATCACCACGCGTGAGACCGCGGACGGACCAGAGCTTCACCTGCGCTTACGGCCCCATGTGCCGGTGGCGAACGTTCTCGTCCTGGGTGCGCTCAGCGCGTTGGTGCTCTACGGCGCTCTCGCGATCGGGCTTCGAAGCGGCGGGCTGCTGCTGCTCCCGGTGCTGCTTCTCGTCGCCCTGCCCCTCCCGGACACCGTGCGCGCTCTGCTGCGCCGTCCGGACGTCACGCTGACGAACCGGCACGTCGCGCTTCGGGGCTGGGGGGCCGATGCGCAGCTCGCCTGGGAGGATGTCACAGGTGCCGAGGTCGTCGTGCCACGTCCGCGCAGGCCCGTCGTTCGCATCCTCGGCCGCCCCGGTGCCACGTCGTGGACCTTTGCACCCCGGCGGATCCTGGTGCCGCTGGACACCCGCCCGGACGGGCCGCACGTGGACGTCCCCATCCTGGGGCTCGCCCGCCCGGGCGCCCTCCAAGTCGTGGTCGAGGAGCTCGCCGCACAGCGACCCGACGAACGTGCGGCATTCCTGCGCGAGACGGCTCCTCAGCTGCTCAGCTGCGCTGGGCGATGAGCTCCGCCGCCCCGCGCAGCGTACGCAGCCGCGGGTAGTCGTCCTCGTCGAGCCGCACGCCGGTGCCTGCGGCCAACGTCTCCACGAACGCCAGGAAGTCGAGGGAGTCGAGCTCGAGCGCGTCACGCAGGTCCTCGTCGGCGCCGAGCTCGTCGAGGTCGGCGTCCGGCACGATGCCCAGGACGGCGCTACGGACCACGCGGTCGGCCTCGTCGATGCCCATGCTCACAGCCCCTCCGGACGCTGTAGGTACTTCTCGACCGCTGCCAGGAAGCGGGCACCGGTGAACCCGTCGGTCGCCCGGTGGTCCGCGGCGAGCGTCGCCGTGACGACCGGCCGGACACCGACCATCCCGTCGACCGCCCACGGCCGCTCCACGACGCGACCGAAACCGACGAGCGCGACCTGCGGCGCGTAGACGACCCCGTGCACGACCTCGACCCCCAGATCGCCCAGGTTTGTCACGGTCGCGGTCGCCGACTCGAGCTCCTCGCGGCGCAGCCGGCCGCGCCGGGCTCGCTCGACGAGGTCACGAAGACCTCGCATCAGGTCCGCCAGCGGCAGCTGATCGGCGTCCAGCAGCGCCGGCGCCACAAGTCCTCCACCGCGCAGCGACACCGCCACGCCCAGGTGCACCGTGGACGACCCGGCGAAGGCGTCGTCCGTCCAGAACCCGTTGAGCTCCGGCACGTCTCGCAGGGCGAGGGCGGTGGCCTTGAGCAGCAGCGCCGCCGGCACGACCCGATCGCTGACCGGCCGGTCGAGATTGGTCTGCCGCAGCCACGTCACGGCCGGGTGCAGGTCGATGGTCGACGCCAAGTGGTAGTGCGGCACCTCCCGCCACGACCGCGTCATGGCGCGGGCGATGGTCTCGCGCATCGGTGACGCCCGCATCGGTGACACCGCACGCGGGGCCGGGGCCGGCGCGACCGTGGCCGCCGCGCGCACGTCGTCGGCGCGCACGGCACCACCTGGGCCGGTCCCGCGCACAGAGGCGAGGTCAACGCCCTGCTCGCGCGCGAGACGCCTGGCGTACGGCGAGACCGGCGGCCGGGTGGGACGACCGACGTCCGCGCGTCGCACCCGTCCACCCGGGCCGCTGCCGTGCACTCGCGCCAGATCCACACCGTGGGAC
>JBMOMI010000380.1:0-3859 GCA_049325235.1 Actinomycetota bacterium
GTGAACAGCTCCTGGACGTCCACCTCGACCTCGAGGGCGACGTCGTCCAGGCACCGCACGCACTCCCCGGCGGCCCGTCCCCGTGCCGTGCCGGACACCAGGACGCCCTCCATGACCGCCTCGAGCCGCAGGTCCAGCACGAGGTCGGAGCCCGCGGGGACGCCGATCACCTCGGTGCCGAGGTCACGCGGCGCCGGCACGGTGCGCAGGACCGCACGCATCGACCCGGGACGTCGTCCGAGCTCGGTGGTGTCGAGCACGAGCGGCGAGCGCGGGTCGAGGCTGGGCACGGTCTCCTCACGGTGCGTCGGCGTCCGGTGCCCGGCGGGCACACATGACCCCGGCCCCGACGCGAGCAGCGACGAGGCCGACGGTGCAGCCTAACCCAGGGCCGGCGGCGGGCCCAAACGCGGCCGGCGCGGGCTCAGCCGCCGCGGCGGGCCAGCAGCGCCTTCCACACCCCGGGCGGCACGAGCTCGCTGACGTCCCCGCCGTGCGCGGCCACCTCCTTGACCAGGCTGCTCGACACGTGCTCGAAGCGCGGGTCGCCGGGCAGGAACACCGTCTCCAGGCCCGTGAGGTGCCGGTTCATCAGGGCCATCGGCAGCTCGTAGGCGAAGTCGGTGCCGCTGCGCAGCCCCTTGACCACCGCCACGGCGCCCACGTCGCGGCAGTAGTCCACCAGCAGCCCGCCGTCGACGGCGTCCACGCGCACCCGCGGGACGCCCTCGAGGGCCTCGGTGAGCATCGCCACCCGCTCGGTGAGCGTGAACATCGCCTGCTTCGCCGGGTTCGTGAGTACGGCGACGACGACGTCGTCGAACAGGGCGGCCGCGCGGCGCACGACGTCCACGTGCCCGGCCGTGACCGGGTCGAACGAGCCGGGGCAGACGCAGCGCCTCACGGGCGCCGACCCTAGCCCTCCGCCGGGCTCGGGTCCGTCAGGCCGGCTCGTCCGCTGCGGGCGTCTCGGCGAACCACAGCCGTGTCTCCCCGTAGCGGCGCTCGGCGTAGCGGTCCAGCCCGGCCGGCCAGGACGGCTCCGAGCCGCGCGCGCTGCGCTCCACCACGACCACGGCCCCGGGGGCCAGCCAGCGCTCGGCCAGGTCGCGCAGCACGGCCGCGAGCGCGTCCTCGGCCAGGTCGTAGGGCGGGTCGACGAGCGCGAGGTCGAACAGGTCCTCCCCCGGGGTGCCGGCGAGGAAGCCGGCGACGGCCTGGGCCCTGACCTCGACGCCGGGCAGGCCGAGGGCGGCGGCGTTGCGGCGGCACGCGGCCGCCGCGGCGGGCGAGGAGTCCACGAGCACGACCCGCTGCGCGCCGCGGCTGGCGGCCTCCAGCCCGAGCGCCCCGGAGCCGGCGAACAGGTCGAGCACGTGCGCGCCGCGGACCGCACTGTCGTGCTCGAGGCGCGAGAACAGGGCCTCCCGCACCCGGTCGGAGGTCGGCCGGGTGGCGGAGCCGCGGGGCACCTGCAGCGAGCGGCCCTTCGCCGTGCCCGCCACGATCCGCGTCACCCGCGCTCCAGGAACGCCTCGCGGTCGGCGCCGAGCATCCGGTCCAGCGCCTCGGCGAGCACCGGGTGCCCGCTCAGGTCGGGGTCGCCGTCGACGAGCTCGGTGGCGTCCCGCCGGGCGGCGGCGATAACGTCCTCGTCGCGGCGCAGCCGCAGCAGCCGCACCGACGACCGCCCGCCGGACTGGGCGGCGCCGAGCACGTCCCCCTCGCGCCGCTGCTCGAGGTCGATCTCGCTGAGCCGGAACCCGTCGGTGGTGGACGCGACGGCGTGCAGCCGGTCGGTCGCCGGCCCCGGACCGGCCCCGGACACCAGCAGGCACAGCCCCGGGGCGTCCCCCCGGCCGACTCGGCCGCGCAGCTGGTGGAGCTGGGAGACGCCGAACCGGTCCGCGTCGAGCACCACCATCGTCGAGGCGGTCGGCACGTCGACGCCCACCTCGACGACGGTGGTGGCGACCAGGACGTCGACCTCGCCGCGCGCGAACGCGGTCATCACGGCGTCCTTGTCGTCGGCGGGCAGGCGGCCGTGCAGCACGTCGACGCGCAGCCCCTCCATCTGGGGGTGGGCCCGCAGGAGGTCCAGCACGTCGAGCGCGGCGACCGCCGGCCGCCGGGCCGACTCGCCGTCCAGCTCGTGCTCCATCTCGGCGATCGTCGCGTCCTCGGTGGCGTAGTCGCCGCCGATCCGGGGGCACACGACGTACACCTGGTGGCCCCGCTCGACCTCCTCGCGCACCCGCCGCCACATCCGCTCGACCCACGCGTCGTTGTCCCCCGGCACGACGTGCGTGGTGATCTCCTGGCGCCCCGCCGGCAGCTCGGCGAGCGTCGAGGTCTCCAGGTCGCCGAAGACGGTCATCGCCACCGTGCGCGGGATCGGCGTGGCGGTCATCACCAGCACGTGCGGCGGCGTGCCGGCCTTGGCCCGCAGCGCGTCGCGCTGCTCGACCCCGAACCGGTGCTGCTCGTCGACGACGACGAGCCCGAGGTCGGCGAACTCGACGTGCTCCTGCAGCAGGGCGTGGGTGCCGACGACGATGCCGGCGGCGCCGTCCGCCATCTCCTCCAGAGCGCGCCGGCGCGCCGCCGCGGGCAGCGACCCGGTGAGCAGGGCGACGCGGGTGCCGTGCTCGGCGCCACCGAGCATGCCGCGCTCGGCGAGCTCGCCGAGCATCGCCCGGATCGAGCGGTCGTGCTGGACGGCGAGCACCTCGGTCGGGGCGAGGAGCGCCGCCTGGGCCCCGGCGTCCACGACCTGGAGCATCGCCCTCAGCGCCACCACCGTCTTGCCGGAGCCGACCTCGCCCTGCAGCAGCCGGTGCATCGGGTGCGGGCGCGCCAGCTCGGCGGCGATCGTGTCGCCCACCTCCCGCTGCCCGGCGGTCAGCTCGAACGGCAGCCGCGCGTCGAACGCGGCGAGCAGGCCGCCGTCGCGGCGGGGGTAGGGGCTGGCCGGCAGGATCGCCGCGGCCCGGCGGCGCCGGGCCAGCGCGGTCTGCAGCAGGAACGCCTCCTCGTACCGCAGCCGGCGCAGGCCGCGGGCGACCTGCTCGGTGTCGGTCGGGCGGTGGACGAGCACCAGCGCGTCGGGCAGGGACGGCATCCGCAGCCGGGCGAGCAGGTCCGCGGGCAGCGGGTCGGGCACGTCCTCGCTGCGCAGGGTGTCCAGCACGGTGCCGACCGCCCGGGCGATGCCCCAGGTCTGCACCTTGGCCGAGGCGGGGTAGATCGGCAGCGGCTGGTCGGCCAGGGCCCGGGCCTCGTCGTCCGCGATCTGCCCCGGCAGCGGCTCGAAGTCGGGGTGGGTCAGCTGCAGGGTGCCCTGGTAGCGCTCCACCTTGCCGGAGAACATCGCGACCAGCCCCGGCCGCAGCTGCCGCTCCAGCCGCTCGGCCAGGTACGGCTTGCGGTAGAAGAACGTCAGCCGCACCTCGCCGCGGCCGTCGGTGACCACCGCCTCGCCGAGGAACCCGGGCCGGTTGCGCATCCGGCGCACCGACGTCCGCACGACCCGGCCGACCACGGTGACGTGCTCCCCGGGCACGAGCGAGGCCAGGTCGGTCAGCTCGCCGCGGCGCGCGTAGCGGCGCGGGTAGTGGCGCAGCAGGTCGCGGACCGTCCGCAGGCCGAGCGTCGCCTCCATCGCCGCCGCGGTGCGGGCGCCGAGGACGCGGGCGAGAGGTTCGTCCAGCCGCGACACGCCGCCCAGCCTGTCACTCGACACCGACGAGCAGCGGGTACCGCTCCTGCCCGCCGTCCACGACCTGCACCTCCACGTCCGGGCGGGTGCGGTGCACCGCGGCCCGGACCTCGTCCGCGAGTCGCTCGGGGGCGTGGGCGC
>JBMOMI010000381.1:0-3858 GCA_049325235.1 Actinomycetota bacterium
CACCAGCGCGAACGAGACGGCCACCACGACGACGAGGGCGAGGACGGCGGCCCCGACCGCTCGCAGCGCGGTCACGGCGTGCGCAGCCAGCGGCCGAGGAGGGTGTCGTCGGCATGCAGCAGGTGGACCAGGGTCATCGGAGCGGTCAGCGGCGGGCCGTGCACCACCCGAGGACCGTCGCCGCCCACCAGCGTGGGCGACCACGTCAGGCACAGCTCGTCGAGGCAGCCGGCGGCTGCCACGGCCCCGAGCAGCGAGGGCCCGCCCTCGCAGAGCACACGCCGAAACCCTCGTTCCCCCAAGGCGTCCAGGGCAGCCGGGACGTCGACGTCCTCGTCACCGGCGACGATCACGTGGCGGTCGCCGGCGAGGTCGCGCAACCGGGTCAGCGTCTCGTCCCCGGCGGCGCGGCACGTGACGACGAGCGTCGGGCGTTCCGCGCCGAACAGCCCCTGGTCGGTCGGGACACGGCCGCTGCGGGTGACGACGGCGAGCAGCGGTGCGTCGTCCTGCCCCGCAGACTGGCGGCGCGCGGCCAGCGCCGGCCTGGCCCGCGGCAGGCCGTAGCGCTCGGCCCGCACGGTCCCGGCGCCGGCCAGGACGACGTCCGCGAGAGCCCGTAGCAGGACGAACACCCGGAAGTCGGCCGGCGTGTTGATCGACCCGCTGCGCCCGTCGCCCCCGGACGCCGCGCCGTCCAGGGTGCTGACCATGTTGGCCCGCACCCATCGCGAGCTGCCGCCCGGGTAGGCGTACAGGTCGGCGAGCACCGGCTCCGCGTCGTCCGGCTCGACGACCTGCCCGGCCCGGTCGGCCGGCCACAGCACCCGCAGCGGGACGCTCACGCCGCCGACTTCTCCCGCACCTGCCGCTTGATCCGCGCCAGCATGCCCGCCATGCCGCGCAGCCGCAGCGGGCTGACCGCTTCGTCCAGCGCCAGGCGGTTGTACACGTCGTTCGGCACGGCCAGCACGTCCCGCACGGTCAGCCCGTCCAGTCCCTCGTGCAGGATCCCGGCGAAGCCGCGCGTGGTGGGTGCCTCGGCCGGGGCCGAGAAGTGCAGGCGGACGACGGCGTCCTCGCCGCTTCCCTCCACCTCGGTCAGCAGGAAGATCGGTGACTGGCACTCCGGCACCGGCTCGAGGAGCTCGGGGTGGTCGGCGTAGCGCTCCGGAAGGGGTGGCAGGTTGCGGCTGAACTCGAGCAGCAGCTGGAGCCGGTCCTGCGCGCCGACCGCGTTGAAGTCCTCGACGATCTCGCCCAGGGCCGGGGGCAGGTCGTCGGTGGCGGCCGCCTGCGTCACCGGGCCGGCACCTCGCCGGGCCCCTCGCCCTTGACGATCGGCACGCGCACTGCGTTGCCCCACTCGGTCCACGAGCCGTCGTAGTTGCGCACGTCCCCGAAGCCGAGCAGGTGGGTGAGCACGAACCACGTGTGGCTGGAACGCTCCCCGATCCGGCAGTAGGCGATCACGGGCTCGTCAGCGCGAAGTCCCTTCTCCTGCAGGTAGATCGCCTCGAGCTCCTCGCGGGGCTTGAACGTCCCGTCCTCGGCGGCGGCCCGGGCCCACGGGATCGACTGCGCGCCCGGGATGTGTCCGCCGCGCAGCGCGCCCTCCTCCGGGTAGTCCGGCATGTGGGTGCGCTCGCCGGTGTACTCCTGCGGCGACCGGACGTCGACGAGCTGGCCGCCGAGGAAGGCCAGGACGTCGTCCTTGAAGGCCCGGATGGGCCCGTCGTCGCGCTTGACGACGGGGTAGTCCGTCGGGGTGGGGGAGGGCACCTCGGTCGTCATCTCGCGGCCCTCGGCCTGCCACTTGGCGCGCCCGCCGTCGAGCAGCCGGACGTCCGGGTGGCCGAACAGCGTGAACACCCACAGGGCGTAGGCGGCCCACCAGTTGTTCTTGTCCCCGTAGATCACGACCGTCGTGTCGCGGCTGATGCCCTTGCTGGACATGAGCTTCGCGAACTGCTCGCCCTCGATGTAGTCCCGGGTGACGGGGTCGTTGAGGTCCAGGTGCCAGTCGACCTTCACGGCTCCGGGGATGTGGCCGGTCTCATAGAGCAGCACGTCCTCGTCGCTTTCCACCACGACCAGGCCGTCGCTGCCGAGATGACGGGCCAGCCAGTCGGTGCTGACCAGCCGTTCGGGGTGGGTGTAGCCCGAGAATCGAGGGTCGTCGTCGTAGGGCAGAGCCACGGGGCTCACCTCCGCGGTCGTCGGCTGCAGGTCTGCGTCGATCCTCTCACTGGGCAGCGGCTCGGATCGAGGGGCGGCCACTAGGCTGCCCGCCGTGCAGTCCTCGGGGCCCCAGCGCCTGGTCGACCGGAACCCCGCGCTGGGGCCGGACCGCCTGCTGGCCGAGCTCGCACCGCCGCCCCGATTCGCCGAGGTCTCCTTCACGACCTACGTCCCCGATCCCGCCCAGCCCAGCCAGACCGAGGCGGTGACCGCCTTGCAGTCGTTCGCCGAGCGGGTGGACGCCGGGCAGCGGCGGTCGTCACGGTCGGTGCTGCCGTCCTGGCTCGGTGGACGGCGCAGGCCCGCGGACGCCGGACGCGCCGGCGTGTACCTCGACGGCGGCTTCGGGGTGGGCAAGACGCACCTGCTCGCCTCGCTGTGGCACGTGACCTCCGGGGAGCGGCGGTTCGGCACGTTCGTCGAGTACACGAACCTCGTCGGCGCCCTCGGCTTCCGCCAGGCCGTGGAGGCGCTGGCCACCAGCCGGCTGGTGTGCATCGACGAGTTCGAGCTGGACGACCCCGGCGACACGGTGCTCATGGCGCGCCTGCTGCGCGAGCTCGTCGACGCGGGCGTCGCGCTGGCGGCCACCTCCAACACGCTGCCCGACGCGCTGGGGGAGGGCCGCTTCGCCGCCGAGGACTTCCTGCGCGAGATCCAGTCGGTGGCAGGGCACTTCGACGTGGTACGGATCGACGGCGAGGACTACCGGCACCGCGGCCTTCCCGAGCCGCCGCCGCCGTCGACGGACGACGAGGTGGCCACCGCGGCGCAGGACGCCGGGCCGGGCGCCGTCCTCGACGACTTCGACGCGCTGTTGGCGCACCTGGCGAGGGTGCACCCGAGCCGTTACGGCGCGATGCTCGACCACGTCGACGCGGTGTACTGGCGCGGCGTGCAACCGGTGAGCGACCAGAGCGTCGCGCTGCGCCTCGTCGTGCTCGCCGACCGCCTCTACGACCGCGACCTGCCGCTGTTCACCTCGGGCGTCCCGCTCGACCGCGTCTTCACCGACGAGCTGCTGCGCGGCGGGTACCGCAAGAAGTACCGCCGTGCGGTGTCGCGGCTCACCGCGCTGGCGCGCGAGGGGCACGGCGACACCAAGCGCGGCGAGGGTTGAGCCGCCGCGCCGACGGGGAGGAGCGCCGGCAATCTTCACGCTCGTCGTCGCGTCGAGGGGTTCGGCGTTCCTCCCGCTCGACGCGCGACTAGCGTCGGCGACGTGGTGACGCCGATGCCCCGGACTGCCATGGACCGCGCGCTGCGCAGGACGCTCCTCGCCCTAGACGCCGCCGTGGCCGCTACCGCCGTGCCCGGCGGCATCGCCCTCGCGCTCGGGTGGGAGGAGCGGCGCTTCCCCGGGGAGATGCTGATCCGCAGCCCGTTCCGGGACTACCGCCGACCCGGCGTGCTGCTCGCGACCGTCGTCGGCGGCAGCGCTGCCGCGGCAGCGGTGGTGCTCTCCCGGTGGCCGCGGACCGGCGGCGCAGCGTCCGCGGTCGCGGGCGTCGTGCTCACCGGGTGGATCGCCGCGGAGGTGGCGCTGCTGGAGCAGCTGGACCCGCCGACCCGGGCGGAGATGACCTACGCCGCCATCGGCTCGGCGATGACCGCGCT